>NZ_JBSFNC010000248.1:0-8781 GCF_053586895.1 Amycolatopsis sp. NPDC003731
GCAAGGACGGCGGCAAGACCGGAACCTGGGAGCGGCCGTGAAGCGCAGCGCGCGCGTGATCGTGGCGTCCAACCGCGCCGCGAAGGGCGGCGTCGAACGGTTCGTCCAGCCCCCGCAACAGGTCCAGCACGGCCGCGGCGGACAGGAAGCTGTCCAGCCAGCCCTCGGCCGACTCCGGGCCCCAGCGCGGGGTCCTGGCGAGGATCTCGGTGCCGGGGCTCGCGGCCGCGCGGGCCCCGGCTTCGATCTCCTTGGTCATCGCCTCGGTGGTGTTGCAGTTGGTGACGACGATCCTCATCGATGCTTCCTCGACACCGCGTAGTACAGCGCCGCCGACGACGCCGTGCCGATGAACCACGAGTACGGCGCGGCCGGCGCGAAGTACGGCACCAGCGCGATCACCGCGGCCAGCGCGGCGGTCGGGAAAAATGTCACGAGGGCACGCGGGTTCACGCGCGGGTAGGTCCCGCCGTCGACGAACAGCTGGGCGACGTCGACCTTGCCGCGCCGGATCAGGTAGTAGTCGACGATCATGATCCCGAACAGCGGGCCGAGGAACGCGCCGAGCCCGCCGAGGAAGTAGTTGACCACCGCCGGCGAGGAGTACAGCTTCCACGGCAGCACGCACAGGGCCGCGACCGCGCTGATCATCCCGCCGATGGTGAAGGTGATCCGCTTCGGCCAGATGTTGGCGAGGTCGTAGGCGGGGGAGACGAAGTTGGCGACGATGTTGACGCCCATGGTGGCGACGGCGAAGGTCAGCGCGCCGACGATGAGCACCGGGGTGTTGTGCACCTTGGCCAGCAGTTCGGCCGGGTCGGTGATCGCCTCGCCGAACACCTGCATGCTGCCCGCGGTGACGATCACCGACAGCAGCGCGAACGCCGTCGAGTTGATCGGCAGGCCCCAGAAGTTGCCGCGCTTCACCGTCTTCTGGTCCGGGGCGAACCGCGAGAAGTCGCAGAAGTTGAGCATCAGCGTGCCGTAGGTGGCCAGGATGAGCCCGGCCGCGCCGAACCACTGCCGGATCTGCTCCCCGGTGGACAGCTGCTTCGGGCTGCTGGTGAAGGAGATGTTCCAGTGCCCGGCGGCGAGGATCCAGACGGCGAGGGCGATCATCACGACCCAGATCGCCGGGCCGCACCAGTCCTGGAACTTGCGCACCGACTCCATGCCGCGGGTCAGGATCAGCGCCTGGACCGCCCACAGCGCGACGAAGCAGATCCAGCCGAGCGCGTGCAGGCCGAGGAACCCGTGTTCGGTCAGCGGTTTCAGGCCCGGGTCGATGGCCAGCACGAGCAGCGTGATGGCCACGCTCGCGAGGTAGGTCTGGATGCCGTACCAGAAGATCGCGATGATCGCGCGGATCAGCGCGGGCAGGTTGGCGCCGAAGGTGCCGAAGCTGATCCGCGCGACGACCGGGAACGGCACGCCGGTGCGCTGGCCGATCCGGCCCATCAGGTTCATGCCGACGTAGATGATGATGAACCCGAACAGCAGGGCGGTGAACACCTGCCAGGCCGACAGGCCGAGCACGAACAGACCGGCCGCGAAGGTGTAGTTGCCGAGGTTGTGCACGTCGGACATCCACAGCGCGAAGATGTCGTAGACCTTCCACCGGCGTTCCTTCGCGGGGGCGAGGTCTTCGTTCCAGAGGCGGGGATCGGGTGGCGTGGTCGTGTCTTGCGAAGGTTCGGTGAGCGGGGCGGCGGTCATGCGGGCCCTCCGATCTACACATCTTTCGGGGGTTCCGGGTGGCGGAGCCCCCGGCCGGGGCGAAGCCCCGTTTGACACAGCGCGGTGACGGCGATTTGGGATACCAAACTTTGGAATCCCAAATATCACCCCGGCGTCCGCCCGAGTCAACCCTCCGGCCGATAAACTCGTGTTACGGCCGGTTACGGCGGTGTTGAAGGAGGGGCGCGGTGAACGAGCGGCAACCCCTCGCGGCCACCCGGCAGCGGGTGCGCGAGGAGCTGCGCGAACGGATCCTGACCGGCCGGCTCCGCCCGGGCGACAGGCTGGTCGAACGCGAGCTGGCCGAAGACCTCGGCGTGTCGAGGGTGCCGGTGCGCGAGGCCATCCGCAGCCTGGAGGCCGAGGGGTTCCTCGTCGTCCAGTCGCCGCGGCGGGTGGTCGTCCGGCAATTGGCACGGGTCGACGTCGAGGAGCTGTTCGACGTCCGCGAGGCCCTCGAGGGATTGGCCGCCGGGCTGGCGGCGGCTCGCGCCGGCGCGGCGGAGCTCAAGCGCCTCGACCGCGTTCTCGCCGACGCCGCCCGCGCCACGGCCCGTGGCGACGCGGCCCGGATCACCGTGCTGAACTCGCGCTTCCACGACGAGATCGTCGCCATCGCGGGCAACGCGCTGCTCTCCACCATGCTGCAGCCCCTGGAGGGCCGGCTGCGCTGGCTCACGAGCCAGAACGAGCACTGGGCCGAGCTGCTCGACGAACACCGCCGGCTGTACGAGGCGATTGCTTCGGGGGACGCGGAGCGGGCGAAGGCGTCCGCGATCGAGCACGTGCGGGTCAACCGGGAAGTCACGCTCCGGTCGCTCTTTCCGCAGGTCACAGCTTGATGACGAAGGTCACGCTGCGTACCAGTCAGCTCACCCATTAACATGATCGCGGAGCCTTCGCTCCTTGAGTCGAAGTGGCATATCCGACATCCCGCGAGGCCCCGGCCAACAGGCGCTTCCCAGCGGCTTCATGGGAAATTCACAGAATGGGTGGCAAGTCTGACAACGTGAACCACGCCGACGACGGTGCCGGATCGGCGGCACGATGACGACTGCCCAGGCCACGCTCGAGGCCCCCGCCCGCGCCACGAGACCGGGCGGCAAAGCGCCCTACCTCCACCAGATCGACCTGTTCCGGTTGATCACGTTCGCCTGCGTCATCCTCATCCACGTGGTGGGCGCGACGAACTTCGCGCAGGACGTCGGCGCCAACGCCGTCGAGACGCCGCTGCACTTCACCCGCGAGGCCTTCTTCGCCCTCACCGGGTTCGTGCTGGTGTTCCAGAACCGCCGCCGCGAGTTCACCGCGGGCGACTTCTGGCGACGGCGGCTCCCGCTGGTCGCGACGCCCTACCTCGCGTGGTCGATGTTCTTCTGGGCGTACGGCCTGGTGACCGGCAAACAGCAGCCGGGCTCGCTCGAGGCGTCGATGCGCCTGCTGCTCGAGGACCTGCTCACCGGCGGGGCCTGGTACCACCTGTACTTCCTGCTGGTGACGATGCAGGTCTACCTGCTGTTCCCGCTGCTGATGAAGCTGCTGCGGGCGACCGAGGGCAAGCACAAGTGGCTGCTGCTCGGCAGTGGCCTGGTGCAGGTCGGCGTCACGCTGTTCATGACCTACCAGCCGTTCGGCGTGAGCTACGAGACGATCACCCACCTGTACGGCACGATCCTGCCGTACCAGTTCTACACGCTGTTCGGTGCCGTGGTGGCCATGCACTTCGAGGCCGTGCACGCCTGGGCGGGCCGGCACCGGCTGCTGCTCGGCGGCGCGCTCGTCGCGGTGCTGGCGGGCACCGAGTGGTTCTACTTCCGCACCGTCCACAATGGAACCTTCCCGCAGGTGGCCAGCGATCCGTTCCAGCCGTACCTGATCCCGTGGTTCCTCACGGTGATCGCGGCGATCTACGCGTTCGCGACGCGGTGGGCGGCGCGCCGCCGGGAGGGCAGCCGTGGAGCCCGGGTGGTCTCGTGGGCGGCGAACCGGTCGTTCAGCATCTTCCTGGTGCACCCGCTCGCGCTGGCGCTGCTCGGGCCGGCGATCCCGCACGTCGCGGAGCGGTTCGGGGCGCCGTGGCTGAGCGTGATCATCTACCTGGCGACGATCGTCCTGACCGTGCTGATCGTGGAGGCCCTGCGGCGGCTGCCCGGCAGCCGGGCCCTCACCGGGCGCCCGCGGCTGCGCCCGGCGAAGGTGCCGGCTCAGGTGTCCTGACCACGCGCGCCGGCGGCGACCGCCTCGGCGGGGCCGGTCTCGTCCGCGACCGGGGTCTTCCCGGGGCCGAGGAAGGCGATGTAGAGCAATAGGGCGCCCATGATGGCGGCGCCGGCCCACATCGCCTGCTGCCAGCCGTCGACGAAGGACTGGTGGGCGGCGCGGAGCAGGTCCGGTGCGTGCGGGCCGGCGCGGCCGGCCGCCTCGACGGCGTTGGCGACGCCGGCCCGGGCGGTGTCCGCCGCTTCCCGGGGGATGCCCTGCAGCCGGTCGTCGATGGCGCTGCGGTAGCCGGCGGACACGAGCGCGCCGAGCAGGGCGACGCCGAGTGCGGTGCCGAACTCGCGGGTGACGTCGTTGAGGGCGGACGCGACACCCTGCTTCTCACGCGGCAGGGAGGCGGTGATGGCCTCGGTGGACGGGGTCATCGACAGCCCCATGCCGACGCCCATGGCGAGCAGGCCGGGCAGGACGGAGAGGTAGCCGCCGCCGACGGAGACGAACAGCGCCATGAGCGCCATCCCGACGCCGGCCAGTGCGACGCCCACGACCATGGTCGAGCGTGCGCCGATCCCGGCGGCCAGCTTGGCGGCCAGGCCGGAGGCGATCATCATCGCGAGCGCCATGGGCATCATCGCGGCCGTCGACAGCAGGCCCGGCCAGCCGAGCACGGCCTGGAAGAACGGGAAGAGGACCACGCCGATGCCCGCCTGGACCCCGAAGACCACCAGCAGGGTGAGCGAGCCGCCCGACAGCCCGCGCTCCCGGAACAGGCGCACGTCCAGCAGCGAGGCGTCGCGGCGGCGCAGCTCCCAGGCCACGAAGCCGACGGCGGCGACGAGGCCGGCGGTCAGGCTGATCAGGGTCGCGGGCGCGGTCCAGCCGCGTTCGGGGCCCTCTTGCAGGACGAAGATGAGGCCGGTCACGGCGATCGCGGAGACGAGGGCGCCGACGGTGTCGAACCGGTGGGCCGAGGTCTCGCGGGAGTCGGGCACCGACTGCACCGTCATGGCCAGCGCCACCAGGATCAAGGCCACCGGCAGGGCGAACAGCCAGCGCCAGTCGGCGACGTCGACGAGGAGCGCGGCGAGGAACATGCCCAGGATGCCGCCGCCCCCGGCGACGCCGGTCCACACGCCGATCGCCTTGCCGCGCTGGGCCTCGGGGAAGGTGGAGGTGATGACGGCCAGCGTGATCGGCATGATCATCGCGGCGCCGATCCCGCCGGCCACGCGCGCGGCGAGCAGCACCTCCGCCGTCGGGGCCAGGGCGGCGACCACGGTGGCGACACCGAACACGCCGAGCCCGGCGACGAGCACGGGCTTGCGGCCCAGCCGGTCGCCCAAGGCGCCGAGCGGCAGCAGCAGCGCGGCCAGGGCGAGGGTGTAGCTGTTGATGATCCACAGGACCGTGCTCTGGGAAGCGTCGAATTCCACGGCCAGGTGGGTCTGCGCGACGTTCAGCCCGGTCGCCGAGGCGATCACCGCCATCAGGGCGATCGAGACGGTGATCAGGATCGAGCGCAGCCGGCTCGCATCGGGGGCGTCACTCGCGTGTGGAGCAGTTGTCACAGCCAAGGCCTCCTGCCTTTCTCGTGCGCCGGCCCGGACGTTGCGGACCAGCCGCCCACGACGTTAGGCGCCACTTGCTGCGGAGGCATACGATCTTGCGTATGACGCAAGAAGATGGCGACCTGGACAGCCTCGTGCGCAAACGCATCCGTGCCCTGCGGGTGGCGCAGGGCTGGTCCCTGGAGGAACTGGCCTCCCGCGCCCACCTCAGCCAGTCCTCGCTGAGCCGCATCGAAAACGGTCAGCGCCGCCTCGCGCTGGACCAGCTGGTCACCCTCGCCCGCGCCCTGGACACCACCCTGGACCAGCTCGTCGAGACGGCCACCGACGACGTCGTCACCAGTCCGACGATCGACGGCGCCCACGGCCGGATGCGCTGGACCGTCAAGGCCGACCCCGGGATGAGCGTGGTGCGCCAGCGCATGACCGAACCGCCCCCGGAGAACCCGGCCCGCATGCGCGCCCACCCGGGCCGCGAATGGCTCGTCGTCCTGTCCGGCACGGCGACCCTGATGCTCGGCCACCGCCGCTTCCGCCTCGAGACCAACCAGGCTGCCGAATTCCCCACGATGCTGCCGCACGCGATCGGCGCCGAGGGCGGACCGTGCGAGATCTTGGGCATCTTCGACCGGGACGCCCGCCGTGGCCACCAGAACGACGACGGCGACGACGCCCAGGGTGGTCCCGGCTGAGCGCGGGCACCCCGGCCGAGGTCTCCGGGGCCGGCTCACCGTCCACGGCGGACGGCTCGCCGGCCGGCTCCCGCGGGCCGATCCCCGTGGTCACCCGTGCGGGTGGCGGGCGTCATATCCGGCGTCCCGGGCATGTCACAGCGCGCGGATCCGCACCGGTGGGATATGCTGGCGGCCCGTGGGACTTCAGTCACGGGCAACCAAGTACGTCTTTGTCACCGGAGGCGTCGCCTCCTCTCTGGGTAAGGGACTCACGGCTTCCAGCCTCGGTCAGCTCCTTACCGCGCGCGGGCTTCGCGTCACGATGCAGAAGCTCGACCCCTATCTCAACGTCGACCCCGGGACGATGAACCCGTTCCAGCACGGTGAGGTGTTCGTCACCGACGACGGTGCCGAGACCGACCTCGACATCGGGCACTACGAGCGGTTCCTCGACCGCGACCTCGACGGCAAGGCCAACGTCACCACCGGCCAGGTCTACTCCGAGGTGATCGCCAAGGAGCGCCGCGGCGAGTACCTCGGCGACACCGTGCAGGTCATCCCGCACATCACCGACGAGATCAAGGCGCGGATCACCGCGGCCGCCGGGCCCGACGAGACCGGCCAGGCGCCGGACGTCGTCATCACCGAGGTCGGCGGCACGGTCGGCGACATCGAGTCCCTGCCGTTCCTGGAGGCCTGCCGCCAGGTCCGCCACGACGTCGGCCGCGACCACTGCTTCTTCCTGCACGTCTCGCTGGTGCCGTACCTGGCGCCGTCGGGTGAGCTGAAGACGAAGCCGACCCAGCACTCGGTCGCCGCGCTGCGCAACATCGGTATCCAGCCCGACGCGCTGGTCTGCCGGGCCGACCGGGAGATCCCCGAGGACCTCAAGCGCAAGATCGGCCTGATGTGCGACGTCGACACCGAGGCCGTCATCGCCTGCCCGGACGCGCGGTCCATCTACGACATCCCGAAGGTGCTGCACGGCGAGGCGCTCGACGCCTACGTCGTCCGCCGCCTCGGCCTGCCGTTCCGCGACGTCGACTGGACGGTGTGGGGCGACCTGCTCGACCGCGTGCACAACCCGAGCGAGATCGTGCGGATCGCCGTCGTCGGCAAGTACATCGACCTGCCGGACGCCTACCTGTCGGTCACCGAGGCCCTGCGTGCGGGCGGGTTCGCCCACCGCGCCAAGGTCGAGATCGTCTGGGTCGCCTCCGACGACGCGCAGACCGCGTCCGGCGCCGCCTCCGTGCTGTCCGATGTGGACGGTGTGCTGATCCCGGGCGGGTTCGGCATCCGCGGCATCGAGGGCAAGGTCGGCGCGATCGAGTACGCGCGCACCCGCGGTGTCCCGCTGCTCGGCCTGTGTCTCGGCCTGCAGTGCATGGTCATCGAGGCCGCCCGCCACCTGGCCGGCATCACCGACGCCGGGTCGTCGGAGTTCGACGAGAACACCAAGCACCCGGTGATCTCGACCATGGCCGACCAGCGCGACGTCGTCGCGGGGGAGCGGGACATGGGCGGCACCATGCGCCTGGGCGCCTACCCGGCGAAGCTCAAGCCGGGTTCGCAGGTCGCGAAGGCCTACGGCAGCACCGAGGTCTCCGAGCGGCACCGGCACCGCTACGAGGTCAACAACGCCTACCGCAAGCAGCTCTCGGACGCGGGGCTGGTGTTCTCGGGCACCTCGCCGGACGACCACCTGGTCGAGTTCGTCGAGCTGCCGGCCGACAAGCACCCGTTCTTCGTCGGCACGCAGGCCCACCCCGAGCTCAAGAGCCGCCCGACCCGGCCGCACCCGCTGTTCAGCGCGTTCGTCAAGGCCGTGGTGGACCGCAAGGTCGCCGAGCGGCTCCCGGTCGAGCTGCCCGAAGCTCCGGTGGCGGCCCGGTGACCGCGCCGGGCGAGCACGAGTTCAGCGTCGCCTCCAGCCGGGACGTCCACATCGGACGCGTCGTCGGCCTGCGGATCGACGACGTCGTGATGCCGGGCGGCGGCACCGCGGTCCGCGAGGTGATCGAGCACCTCGGCGCGGTGGCGATCGTCGCGCTGGACGAGGACCAGCAGGTCACGCTGATCCACCAGTACCGGCACCCGATCGGGCACCGGCTGTGGGAGCTGCCCGCGGGCCTGATCGACCACCTCGGCGAGGACCCGGTCGGCACGGCCAAGCGCGAGCTGGTCGAAGAGGTCGGCCTGGCCGCGGACGACTGGGTGACCCTGGTCGACGTCGCCGCGTCGCCCGGCTTCACCGACGAGGTCGTGCGGGTCTTCCTGGCCCGTGGACTGTCCGAAGTGGACCGTGAGGTGCTCGGCGAGGAGGAAGCGGACCTGGTCATCCGCAAGTTCCCGCTCGCCGAGGCCGTGCGGATGGCCCTGGCGGGCGAGCTGATCAACGGCGCCACGGTGTCCGGGGTGCTGGCCGCGCACGCGGTGGTCTCCGGTGCGGCGTCGGCGCGGCCCGCGGACGCCCCGTGGGAGGACCGCCCGACGGCGTTCGCCAAGCGCAAGCAGTCCTGACGTCGCGAATGACTCATTCGGGACCTCCCGCGTCCCGAATGAGTCATTCGCGGCATGTC
>NZ_JBSFNC010000249.1:0-8752 GCF_053586895.1 Amycolatopsis sp. NPDC003731
TTTGATATTCCTTTAATAGTACAGTCACTGGCGCTTGACCCACTTTTCGCCGCCCCCGGCCCTGGGTATAGCCAGGGGGGGGGGGGCGCCGCCCGCCGCCACGACGACGACCCAGCCGACCTGCACCTCCCCGGCACCGGGCGCCTGGACCATCGACCCCGCGACGGCCGCGGCACCGTCCGGGCCGGGCCGCCCGGCGGACCCGGCCACGGCCCGGCGGGTCCGCGCCGGCATCGGCAACTTCGTCGCGTGCGTCAACGCCGGTGACTCCGCCAGGCCGGACGACCTCGCCGCCAACCCGGCGGCCACCCTGTTCACGGTCCATTTCATCACCACGTTCATGCACCAGGACAGCTACGCGAGCGTGCCGAGGGTGCTCGGCGGCCTGCGCATCGACCGGATGCGCACCCTCGACGTCGTCGCCTACCCGGACGGCAGCTTCAGCACCGAGGGCACCTACCTCGCCTACGGCCACAAGCTCGTCCACGAACGCTGGTACTGGTGGCCGGACACCGACGGCTACCTGAAGGTGAACAAGCTCGAACCGCTGGCACCACCCGTGCCGGCGGACGCGGTCCCGCTCGACGTCGAGGTCGGCGACTACTTCTACCGGCCCGCCGCCACCAGCGTGCGCGCGCCGCACGGCAAGGTGGTGCTGCGCTTCCACCAGACCGGCGCACAGCGGCACGAGGCGATCCTGTTCCGGCTCCCCGAAGGCGCCACCGCCGAGGACCTGCTCGGCGGGAAGCTGACCCACGACCAGGTCGTCACCATCGGCCAGGACAACGGCTCCGACGTGATGTCCCTGGTGGCGCTGCGGCCGGGCACCTACACGCTGATCAGCTTCGAACCGGGCCCCGACGGCCGCCCGCTCGCCCTGCACGGGATGACCGCCCGGTTCCGGGTCCGCTAACCCACGCGCTGCTCCAGCACCTGGCCGACCCACTCGTCGACGTCGAACCGGACGGTCGGCTTGAACCCCTGCCCCTCGTAGTACCGCTGCAGGTCGCCGTCACCACCCGCCCAGCAGTCGACCCGGACCAGGTCGATACCGCGGCGGCGCGCCTCGTCGAGCGCGTACTCGACGAGGCGGCCGCCGACGCGCCGGCCGGTGAACCGCCGTGAGGTGATCAGCAGCCGGATGTACAGCTCGCGCTCGTCGACCGCGGGCACGTGCGGGTCGTGGTCCTCCGAGACGATCAGCGCGCCGGCCGGCTCGCCGTCGACCATCGCGATGCGCAGGCCCGGGTCCGCGGCCATGCCCTGGACCCGCTCGACGCGCTTCGGGACGCGGCTCCACGGCTCGG
Source organism: Amycolatopsis sp. NPDC003731 (assembly GCF_053586895.1). Lineage (NCBI taxonomy): Bacteria > Bacillati > Actinomycetota > Actinomycetes > Pseudonocardiales > Pseudonocardiaceae > Amycolatopsis > Amycolatopsis sp. NPDC003731. The sequence goes on from NZ_JBSFNC010000249.1 coordinate 1,308, forward strand.
TCCCCCACTGCTTCGAGCTGCCGCGTGCGGCCAGCCATTCGACGGCCTCGTCGAAGAAGCGCAGCAGCGTGTCAGCATCCCCGGAATCACCCGACCGGATGACGATGTTGTCCATTCCCCTTGTCTACCGCACGGTGAGCACGCGCGGGCCGTCTTCGGTGATGGCGATGGTGTGCTCGACGTGCGCCGCGCGGCTGCCGTCGGCGGTCAGGATCGACCAGCCGTCCTCGGCGTAGCGGTAACCGTCGCCGCCGCGGGTGAGCATCGGCTCGATCGCCAGCGCGAGCCCCGGCTTGAGCCGCATTCCGCGCCCCGGGCGGCCTTCGTTCGGCAGGTGCGGGTCCTCGTGCATCGCGCGGCCGATGCCGTGCCCGCCGTGGTCGTCGAGCATGCCGTGGCCGTGCGCGCGCCCGGCGACGCCGATCGCGTACGAGATGTCCCCGAGCTTCGCGCCCGGCTGAGCGGCGGCGATCCCGGCCTGCAGGGCCCGCTCGGTGGCCTCGATGAGGGCGAGGTCGGCGGGATCGGCGGTGCCGACGACGAAGCTGATCGCCGCGTCGCCGTTCCAGCCGTCGAGGATCGCGCCGCAGTCGATGCTGACGAGGTCGCCGTCCTGGAGGCGGTACGCGGTGGGGATCCCGTGCACGACGACGTCGTTGACGCTGGCGCAGAGGACGTTCGGGTAGGGCGTCGGCGCGGACCGCGGCTGGTAGTGCAGGAACGACGGTTTCGCGCCCGCCTCGCTGATGACGTGGGCGGCGACGTCGTCCAGCTCGCGCAGGGAGACGCCGATCGCGGCCGCCTCCTTGACCGCGTGCAGGGTGTTCGCCACGACTCGCCCGGCTTCGCGCATCATCGCCAGCTCGGACTCGGTTTTGATCTCGACCATGCCGATAACTATACCGGTATAGTTATCGCTGTCCAGTGCGGACAGGTACGCACGTTCAACCGGTGGCTCGGTCCGTGTCATCCGGAGTTCAGGCAGCGCTGATTGACTTCCCCCGTTCACGACCTCTCTCGCGACGAGGACAAATTGACCCAGTCAGTGCCCGACGGCGACGCGCTCGCCGCGTTCGGCGCCGAACTCGCGGAAATCCAGGCCAAAGCCGCGGAAGCCCGGGAAAAACTCCGATCCGCCGTCGCCAGCGTGCAATCGCCGGACGGGTCGGTCTCGGTGACCGTCGGCCCGAGCGGCGTCCTGCAGGACCTCCGGTTCGGCCCGCGTGCGTACGAGCGTCCCCCGCAAGCCCTGTCCGGCCTGGTGCTGCAGCTGATCGGCCGGGCGCAGCAGAAGGTCTCGGCCGAGGTCGCCGACGCGTTCAGCGGCATGGTCGGCGAGAACTCGGCGGCTCGCGAACTCCTCGACGAGTTCCTGCCGCAGCCGGAAGAGAGCCCGCAGCAGGCGGCCGAGGAGCCTCCGGCGCACCGGCCACCGCCGCCGGGTCCGCCCCAGGCGGGTCCGCCGCAGCCGCAGCGTGGTCAGCCGCGCCGTCGCCCCCGGCCCGAGCCGGACGAGGACGACGGCGAAAGCAATCCCTGGTAGCACGGAGGAGAAACGGTGGTTTCCGGAGCAGGGTTCTCGGTCGACCCGGCCGAGTTGCAGAAGTTCAGCCAGTTCCTGTCGGGCACCACGCAACCGGCGGTGCAGGACGCCGCGAACCGGATGCAGGCGGCCAACGGGTTCGACAACGCCGCGTTCGGCATCCTGCTCGCGCAGGTGCTCGCCGTGCCCTCGCGGGTCACGATGGCCGTCATCACCGGGGAGATCACCAAGCTCGTCGGCGACATCGGCAAGTCCGCGGACGACCTGAAGAAGGCCGCCGAGACGTACGCGACCCACGACGCGAACACGGCGCAGGGCTTGAGCACCTTCGAAACGGAGCTGGGCAAGTGACCGTTCCCATCACGTCCGCGAACTCCACCACGGGCGCCGGCGTCTTCGACAGCTGGAAGCAGGTCGGGGACTCGATCGGCAAGGTCCAGACCGAGCACGGCGGCGACCTCGCGGCCGTCAGCGTGGAGCTGGGCATCAACGTCATCAGCGCCGTGCTCGACACCGTCGCGTTCGCCATGGACCCGCTGGCGAAGCTGATCGCCGCGGGACTGGGCTGGCTGATCGAGCACGTCTCGTTCCTGAAGTGGCCGCTCGACCAGGTCGCGGGCAACCCGTCGGAAGTCACGAAGGTCGCCAACGAGCTGCACAAGATCGGCGAGAGCCTGCGCAACACCAGCGAGGACCTCGAAAAGACGCTCAAGGCCACGATCACCCAGTGGCAGGGCAAGGGCTACGACAGCTTCCTGAAGTCGATCAACGACCGGAAGGGCTGGATCGACGCCAACGCCAAGGCGGCCGACGTCGCCGGCTACATGGTCGAGACCACCGGGGCGCTGATCGGCGCGGTCCGCGCGCTGTTGCGCGACATCATCACGACCATCCTCGGCGACATCATCTCCACGATGCTGATCGCGCTCGCCCTCGCCATCCCCACCTTCGGCGCCTCGATCGCGGTCGGGGTGACCAAGTGCGTCGCGACGGTCTCGGTGCAGGTCGCGGCGATGATGGCGAAGCTCGCCAAGGTCGTCGCCTACGCCGGCCGCACGCTGGCCCGGCTCACCGGGCTGTCGAAGCTGGTCAAGGGCAAGCCTGGCTCGTCGTCGAGCGCGGGCCACGAGCTGACGCCGGTGCCGCCGCCGGGCACCGCGATCACCCACGACCGCCCCGGTGGCGGCGCGACGCCGAGCACCCGGCCCCCGGGCGACGGCACGACCCCGAACTTCTCGCGGCCGCTGCCCCCGCCGGGCACCGCGGTCACCCACGACAACCCGGGCGGCGGTGCCACGCCGAGCACCCGGCCGCCGGGTGACGGGACCACGCCGAACTTCTCCCGGCCCCTGCCGCCCCCGCCCAAGCCGGCGCCGCCGAAGTCGCACCTGAGCGACCACGACATCTCGACCATCAAGAAGCACGAGGACTGGCTGAAGACCAAGTTCGGCGACAGCTACCAGAAGATGAAGTTCGCCGACGACTGGATCAAGAAGAACCACCCGGACTACTACCCGATGCTGAAGGCGCTCTCCGACGCGAAGAGCTCGAAGAACTTCGTGGGCTGGGCGGGCAAGGACATCGTGCAGGTCGACCGCGGTCTCACCGACATCCAGATGCAGGCGGAAGCCGCGTGGGCCGAAGAAGACAAGAAGCAGCAACAGCAACAACCGCAGTAACCCACGAGGGGCACCTCCCGCCGGAGGTGCCCCTCGTGCGGTCAGGCGACGCCGAGGTGGCGTGAGATCAGCATCTTCTGGACCTCGCTCGTGCCCTCGCCGATCTCCAGGATCTTCGCGTCGCGGTAGAAGCGGCTCACCGGGAACTCGTTCATGAACCCGTACCCGCCGAAGATCTGCGTCGCGTCGCGGGCGTTGTCCATCGCCGCGTTGGAGGCCACCAGCTTGGCGATCGACGCCTCCTTCTTGAACGGCTCGCCGCGCAGCATCTTCGACGCCGCCTGGTAGTACGCCAGGCGGGCGGTGTGGGTGCGGACCTCCATGTCCGCGATCTTGAACTGGATCGCCTGGTACTCACCGATCCGCTTGCCGAACGCGACCCGGTCCTTGACGTACTTGAGGCATTCGTCCACGCAACCCTGCGCCAACCCCACCGACAACGCGGCTATCGCGACCCGGCCCTCGTCCAAAATGGACAGGAACTGCGCGTACCCGCGGCCGCGGACACCGACCAGGTTCTCCACCGGGACGCGGACGTCCGAAAAGGACAGCTCGTGGGTGTCCGAGCAGTTCCAGCCGACCTTGGAGTACTTCGGCGCCACCGCGAAGCCCGGCGTGCCGGACGGGATGAGGATCGCCGAGATCTCCTTGCGGCCGTTCTCCATCACGTCGGTGACCGCGGTGGCCGTGACGAACCGGGTGATGTCCGTGCCCGAGTTCGTGATGAACGCCTTGCTGCCGTTGACGACCCACTCGTCACCGTCCTGCCGGGCGCGCGTGCGCGTGGCGCCGGCGTCCGAGCCGCCGCCCGGTTCGGTCAGGCCGAAGCCGCCCAGTGCCGTGCCCGCGCACAGGTCCGGGAGCCACTTCTCCTTCTGCTCCTGCGTTCCGAAGCGGTAAATCGGCATCGCGCCGAGGGAAACGCCGGCCTCCAGGGTGATCGCGACCGACGAGTCGACCCGCGCCAGCTCCTCCAGCACCAGGCACAGCGCGAAGTAGTCGCCGCCCATCCCGCCGAACTCCTCGGGAAACGGCAGGCCGAACAGGCCCATCTCGCCCATCTTCGCGACGATCGCGTACGGGAACTCTTCCTTCTCGTACAGCTCGCCGATCACCGGCGCGACCTCGCCGCGCGCGAAATCCTCGACGGTCTTGCGGAGGGACTCGTACTCCTCGTCCAGGCGGAAGTCGATCACGGCTGCTCCTCTTGGGGGCTTACGACGGCTAGGGTTTCGTCCAGCGCGACCTGTTGGCCGGCCCGGACGGGGAGTTCGCTGACCACGCCGTCGATCGGCGCGGTGACCGTGTGCTCCATCTTCATCGCTTCGACGACCAGCAACGGCGTCCCGGCCTTGACGACGTCACCCGCGGCGACCTTCACCACGAGCACCGTGCCCGGCATCGGGCTGGTGACCGGACCCGCCCCGGCGGCCTCGCCGCGCGCCGCCAGCACGAACTCCTGCTCCCCGAACGGGAAACTCAGGCCGTCGCGCGCCAGCCAGACCGTCCGATCCGGACCGCAGGCCTGGCGGTAGCGGTGGAACCCGCCCGCGTGCCGGATCTCCAGGACGTCGCCGTCGCGCCGGGCCGACACGTGGACCGGGGAAGCGTCGTCCACGAACACCGTCGCCGAAGACGGCGTGCCCTGCACCCGGACCACCGCGCGGGCGGTGCCGGACTTCAGCCGGAACGTCACCCCGCCGGAGCCGCCCATCCGCCAGCCGTCCGGCACGTCCCACGGGTCGACCACGGGCCCGGACGGCTGCAGCTCGAGGAACCGGTCGAGCGCGGCCGCGACGAAGAACTCCGCGGGCACCTCGGAGGAGACGAGCTCCGACAGCCGCCGGTCGACGAGTTCGGTGTCGAGCTTGCCCGCGCGGACGTCGGCGTCGGCCAGCAGCCCGCGCAGGAACGCGGTGTTCGTGCCGATGCCCAGCAACGCCGTGTCGGCCAGCGCCAGGTCGAGCCGGTGCAGCGCGGCCGCGCGGTCCGGGCCCCAGGCGATCACCTTGGCCAGCATCGGGTCGTAGTTCGAGCCGACCACCGCGCCCGGCGTCATCCACGAGTCGACGCGGACGCCGTCGCCGGACGGCTCGTGCACGGCCAGCACCGTCCCACCGGTCGGGATGAACCCGCGCGCCGGGTCTTCGGCGTACACCCGCGCTTCGACGGCGTGTCCCTCGAGGACGACGTCGTCCTGCTGCACGGTCAGGTGTTCCCCGGCCGCCACCCGGACCTGCCACTCGACCAGGTCGAGGCCGGTGACCAGCTCGGTGACCGGGTGCTCGACCTGCAGCCGGGTGTTCATCTCCATGAAGAAGAACTCGTCCGGGTCGTGCGCCGACATGATGAACTCGACGGTGCCGGCGCCGACGTACCCGACCGAGCGCGCGGCCTCGGCCGCCGCTGAGCCCATCTTTTCGCGCGTCGCGGCGTCGAGCAGGACCGACGGCGCTTCCTCGATGATCTTCTGGTGCCGCCGCTGCAGGCTGCACTCGCGCTCGCCGAGGTGGATGACGTGGCCGTGCGTGTCGGCCAGCACCTGGATCTCGATGTGCCGCGGGGTCGTGACGAACCGCTCCATCAGCAGCGTGTCGTCGCCGAACGAGCCCTTGGCCTCGCGCCGCGCCGACTCGATCGCGGCATCCAGTTCCTCGGGGGCGTGCACCAGCCGCATCCCCTTGCCGCCACCACCGGCGGACGGCTTGAGCAGCAGCGGGTAGCCGACTTTCGCGGCCGCCGAAGCGAAGTCACCGTCCGGGATGTCCACATCGGACGCACCGGGCACGACGGGCACGCCGGCCTTCGACACCGTCGCCTTGGCGCGGATCTTGTCGCCCATGGCGTCGATCGCCGCCACCGGCGGGCCGATGAACACCAGCCCGGCGGCCTCGCAGGCCCGTGCGAACTCGGCGTTTTCGGCCAGGAAGCCGTAACCGGGGTGCACGGCCTGCGCACCGGACGACACCGCGGCGTCCACAATGGCCGGGATGTTCAGATAACTGCGGGCGGCTTCCGCCGGGCCGATGCGCACCGCCGTGTGCGCCTCGCGGACGTGCCGCGCGTCGGCGTCCGCGTCGCTGTACACCGCGACCGCGCGGATGCCGAGGGCCCGCAGCGTGCGGATGACCCGGACCGCGATCTCGCCCCGGTTCGCGACCAACACTGAGTCGAACATGCCCCTCACATCCGGAAGACGCCGTAGTTGACCTCGGCCAGCGGTGCGTTGGCCGCGGCCGAAAGGGCGAGGCCGAGCACCGTGCGGGTGTCCGCCGGGTCGATGACGCCGTCGTCCCACAGCCGCGCGGTGGAGTAGTACGGGCTGCCCTGCGCCTCGTACTGCTCGCGGATCGGGTCCTTGAACGCCTCTTCGTCCTCTGTGGACCATTCGCCGCCGCGGGCCTCGATGGCGTCACGGCGGACCGTCGACAGCACCGACGCCGCCTGCTCGCCGCCCATCACCGAGATCCGCGCGTTCGGCCACATCCACAGGAACCGCGGCGAGTACGCCCGGCCGCACATCGAGTAGTTGCCGGCCCCGAACGAGCCGCCGATCACGACGGTCAGCTTCGGCACCCGCGCGCACGCCACGGCCGTGACCATCTTGGCGCCGTGTTTGGCGATACCGCCCGCCTCGTACGCGCGCCCGACCATGAAACCGGTGATGTTCTGCAGGAACAACAGCGGGATCGAGCGCTTGTCGCACAGCTCGATGAAGTGCGCGCCCTTCATCGCCGACTCGGCGAACAGGACGCCGTTGTTCGCGATGATGCCGACCGGGTGGCCGTGGATCCGGGCGAACCCGGTGACCAGCGTGGCGCCGTACTCCTTCTTGAACTCGGCGAACCGGCTGCCGTCGACGATCCGGGCGATCACCTCGCGCACGTCGTAGGGCACGCGCGGGTCGGTCGGCACGACGCCGTACAGCTCGGCCGGGTCGACGGCGGGCGCTTCGGTCGGCAGGACTTCCCACGGACGCGGGGTGCGCGGCCCGAGCGTCGAGACGATCGACCGGACGATCCGCAGCGCGTGGGCGTCGTCGTCGGCCAGGTGGTCGGTGACGCCGGACTGCCGCGCGTGGACGTCGCCGCCGCCGAGCTCCTCGGCCGTGACGACCTCGCCGGTCGCCGCCTTCACCAGCGGCGGGCCGAAGGAGACCCCTTGGCCCCGCAGAACGACGGCGCCTCCGGCAAGGAGACCCCGGCTCGCGTACGCGTCATCCG
>NZ_JBSFNC010000250.1:0-8629 GCF_053586895.1 Amycolatopsis sp. NPDC003731
GTGCCACGGCTCAGGAAGAACTCAGCCGGCTTCGGCGCGCGGGCCGAAGGAGTAGCCCTGGCCGCCGCTCGTCGAACCGGACGACTGCCCGGAGCCCGACGACGCCGACGCGGGGGCCGCGGAACCGCGGTCGTCGAGCTCGCGCAGCTGGGACTCGAGGAACCCGCGCAGCCTCGTGCGGTACTCCCGCTCGATCGTGCGCAGCTCTTCGATCTTCTTGCCCAGCCCGCTCTTCTCGGAGTTCAGGCTGTTCATCGTCTCGGTGTACTTCCGCTGCGACTCGCGCTCCAGCGTGGTCGCCTTGTCACGCGCCTGACGCTCGAGCGTCTCCGCACGGGTCCGCGCGTCGTTCAGCATCGTGTCGACGCGGGTGCGGGCCTCGTTCACCATCGAGTCGGACTTCGCCCGGGCGTCCGAGAGCAGCTGCTCGGACTTGGTGCGGGCCTCGGCCAGCATCCCGTCGGACTCGGTCTTCGCCTCGGCGGTCAGCCGGTCGGCCATCTCCTGGGCCAGGCCCAGGACCTTGGCGGCCTGCACGTTCGGCTCGGTGCTGTCGCCGACCATCGAGTGCGCCTGCGTCTGCTCCATGGCGGACTGCGGCGGCGGCACCGGCGCCAGGCGCCGCGACGGCTCTTCGCGCATCGGGGGCGCGCCGACGTTCGCCTTGGCGTTCTCCAGCTCGCTGCGGGTCGACTCGAGTTCCGCGTCGAGTTGTTCCATCTGCTGGCGCAGCTCGTTGTTGTCCTCGATCAACCGGGCCAGCTCGGTCTCCACCAGGTCGAGGAACGCGTCCACCTCGTCCTCGTTGTAGCCCCTCTTGCCGATGGGCGGCTTGCTGAACGCGACGTTATGCACGTCAGCGGGGGTCAACGACATCAGATCACCTCACGCACTCCATGGCCTGCAGGGTCCACCCAAGTCTCCCCGATCAACTTGGAGTCGCCAGTTGCATCGCGAAGAACACAACCAACAGCAGCACCATAATCGACAAGTCCAGTCCGACGCCGCCGATCCGGACCATCGGAATGATCCTTCTGAACAAGCGGACCGGCGGGTCCGTCACTGTGTAGATGGTCTCGAGCGTGACCGCAACCCCTCCGGCCGGATGCCACTCACGCGCGAAGGTCCGGACGAGTTCGACCACGATCCGCGCCGTCAGCAGCAGCCAGAAGGCGAACAGCACGTACCAGACGACCAGCCACACAGCTTCCACGTACCTACTCTAACCGGGCGTCCTCTCCGAAGACGCAGTTGAGGGGGCCGACCCCGGATCGGGTCGGCAAAGTCACGTCTGCTTGCGCTCAGCGGTACGGGCGACTTCAGCCCCGCAAAAACAATCCGCCCTCGGCAATCCGCCGACGGTCTTCCGCCGTGACGTCCACATCGGGCGGTGAGAGAAGGAACACCTTGTTGGTGACCTTGTCCATCGACCCTCTGAGCGCGAACGCCAGCCCGGCGGCGAAGTCGACGAGCCGCTTCGCGTCCGCGTTCTCCATCTCGGTGAGGTTCATGATCACCGGGATGCCCTCGCGGTAGTGCTCCCCGATCGCCCGCGCCTCCGCGTAGCTGGTCGGGTGCAGCGTGGTGATGCGGCTCAACGGGTCACGCACCGGCTGGCGCACGACCGGCTCGACGACCGGGCGCAGGCGCGCCACCGGCTCGGGCTGCCGGTCGACGGCCAGCGCACCGTGAACGGCCGGCTCGGAGCTGACCACGGAGCGTGACCGGCTGCGGCTGACGGGCTCGTCGTACGTGTCGTCGACGTCGCGGTACCGTGAACGCGACGACCGCGGGGCCGGCTCCTCGTAGGAGTCGTAGTCGTCGTCGTAACCGCGTCGGTAGTCGTCTTCGACGTCGTAGCCGTCGTCGTCAGCGGGCACCATCCCGAAGTAGGCCTTCAGCTTCTGCAGCGCGCTCATGCCTCTCCCTAGCCCTAGCCGCTCCCGCACTGACTTTCGATCTCCACGCCGTCAGTGCCCCGCGCGGGCGGACACGAAACGTGACGACCGCGCGAGCTCCCTACGGCGAGGCTAAACCGCGTCCACCGAGCAACGCGGTTCCGACACGCACACAGGTCGAGCCGTGCGTGATCGCCTGTTCGAGATCATGGCTCATCCCGGCGGACACGTCTGCGGCATTCGGGTGATCTTTTCGGAGGGACTCCCCCGCGCGAGCGAGCCGCTCGAAGGCCGCGGCCGGGTCCGCACCCAGCGGCGCGACGGCCATCAGCCCGCGAAGCCGCAGCTCCTCGGACTGCGCGATCCGGTCGGCGAGCGCGCCGAGCTCGGGAAGCGGGCAGCCGCCGCGCTCGGGATCGTCGTCGAGGCTGACTTGGATCAGCACGTCGAGGGGTTCGTCACGTATCTGAGCGGTTTGAACCGCACGCACCGCCTTGGCCAGCGCGTCGGCGAGCCGCGCGGAATCGACGGACTGCACCTCGTGGGCCCACCCGACGACGGACTTCGCCTTGTTCCGCTGCAGCCGGCCGACCATGTGCCACCGCAGCCCGGGGACCTCGGCGGCTTTCGGGCCGGCCTCCTGGTCGCGGTTCTCGCCGACGTTCGTGACGCCGAGCTCGGCCAGCAGCGCGACGTCGGACGCGGGAAAGGTCTTCGTGATCGCGAGCAGCTTGACCTCGTCCCGGGCGCGCCCGGCGGCCCGGCACGCGGCGGCGATCCGCGCCTCGACCTCGGCGAGGTTCTCGGCCAGCTCGGCCTTGCGGCCGGTCATGCCTCGATCCAGGTGATGCCGGCGATCCGCCCGGTGGTCCCGTCGCGGCGGTAGCTGAACAGCGTCTTGTCCTCGTTCGTGCACCGCGGGTCGACGCCGATCTTGCCGACGCCGAGGTCGGCGAGCTGCCGCCAGAGCCCGGCGCGCAGGTCGAGCCCGGGTGTCCCCTTGCGGGTCTTGCACGCCGTACCGGGGACGTGTTTCTCGACGTCGGCGGCCATTTCCGCGGGGACCTCGTAGCAGTCGCCGCAGATGGCGGGGCCGAGCAGGGCCTCGATCCGGTGCGGCTCGGCGCCGGCCGACCGCATGGCCTCGACGGCCGCCGGGACGACGCCGACGCGCGTGCCGACCCGGCCCGCGTGCACCGCCGAGACCACCCCGGCCTCGGCGTCGGCCAGCAGGATCGGGACGCAGTCGGCGACGAGCACCACGAGGGCGACGCCCGGGGTCGCCGTCACCAGGGCGTCGGTCGCTTCGGCCGCGCTGGTCTCGGTGCCGTCGACGATGGTCGCCGTGCGGCCGTGGACCTGCTCCATCCAGGCCAGCTTGTCTTCGGCCAGGCCCAGCTCGGACGCGAGCCGCTTGCGGTTGGCGAAGACGTTGCCCTCGTCGTCGCCGACGTGGTCCCCCAGGTTGAAGGTGTCGTAGGGCGGCCGCGACGCGCCGCCCGCCCTGGTCGTGACCACTCGCCGAACCCGCACGAATCCTCCTGAACATCAATGAAGGCCACCACCCACGACTCTAGTTCGCGGGTGGTGGCCTTCGGAGCTGGTGGCTAGCGCCGCATGAACGGCGGGACGTCGACCTCGTCGTCCGACGGGTCGTCGTGCACCGGCATCGCGCGGCCCGGCAGGCTGCCCTGGGTCGCGTTGGAGCCGAGCGGCGAGTAGCCGCGCGAGCCGCCGCCGGGCTGCGGGAGCCCGCCGGCCGGCTGGTTGCCCGTGGCCGACGGCATCGGCGAGTGCGACCGCGGCGGCGCCACGGGGTAGCCGGAGCTGCCCGCGGACGGCACCGGGGTGGCGCCCGACGGCGGCGTCGGCGGGTTCGAGACCTGCCCTGCCGAGGCCGAGGCCGTGGTGGCCGACGCCCGCGAGCCGGACCCGAAGGTCGACGGGTCGAGCTTCTTGTGCGTCGGCGCGCCGGCGTCGAACCCGGCCGCGATCACCGTGACCCGGACCTCGTCGCCGAGGGAGTCGTCGATGATCGTGCCGAAGATGATGTTGGCGTCCGGGTGCGCGGACTCCTGCACCAGCGACGCGGCCTCGTTGATCTCGAACAGGCCCAGGTCGGAGCCGCCCGCGATGGACAGCAGCGCGCCGTGGGCGCCGTCCATCGAGGCCTCCAGCAGCGGCGAGTTGATCGCCTTCTCCGCGGCCTGGATGGCCCGGCCCTCGCCGCGCGCCGAGCCGATGCCCATCAGCGCGGAGCCCGCGCCGGACATGACGCTCTTGACGTCGGCGAAGTCGAGGTTGATCAGGCCCGGGGTGGTGATCAGGTCGGTGATGCCCTGGACACCGGAGAGCAGCACCTCGTCCGCCGAGCGGAACGCGTCCATCAGCGAGACGCCGATGTCGCCGAGCTGCAGCAGCCGGTCGTTGGGGATCACGATGAGCGTGTCGCACTCGTTGCGCAGCGCCTGGATGCCCTCTTCGGCCTGCTTGCCGCGCCGCTTGCCCTCGAAGGTGAACGGGCGGGTCACCACGCCGATGGTCAGCGCGCCCAGCTTGCGGGCGATCTGCGCGACGACCGGCGCACCGCCGGTGCCGGTGCCGCCGCCCTCACCCGCGGTCACGAACACCATGTCGGCGCCCTTGATGACCTCTTCGATCTCTTCGCGGTGGTCTTCGGCGGCCTTCTGGCCGACCTCGGGGGCGGCGCCCGCGCCGAGGCCACGGGTCAGCTCGCGGCCGATGTCCAGCTTGACGTCGGCGTCGGACATGAGCAGTGCTTGTGCGTCGGTGTTCACCGCGATGAACTCGACACCCTTGAGGCCGACCTCGATCATGCGGTTCACGGCGTTCACGCCGCCACCGCCGATGCCGACCACCTTGATCACCGCAAGGTAGTTGTGCGGGGGCGTCATCGAAGTCCGCCTTCCTGATCGTTGTGCCCGTACAGCCCGCCGGCCGAAACCCTCGACCTCAACCCCAGATCGAGAGTTATGTCAACCGCCGACGTTAGGCAGGACGGTAGGCACCAGGCAGGCTCTAATCCAGTAGGCACGCCGTGTGTCGCAAAGGTGTTTTGCCACAACACCTTCGGGCGCGCAAGAGCGACGGGCCGCGAACACCCCCGGAGCCCGATCTGGTATGGCCGCCCGCTCAGGCCGGCGCGGGCATGCTCATGAGGACGTCCGAGGGCGCTCCGGTGGCCGATCCACCGGGCGGTTCGACGCTCACCGCGACCTTGTCGGCACCGCCGACGCCGTCCGCGACGACCAGGCCGCCCTGGTCCGCCGCGGCGATCACCCCGGCCGAACGGGGCGCGTCCGCGCCGGTGATCAGCCAGGCTTCGTAGACCTTGCCGCCCGGCTGCGCCGGCAGGCCCGCGTCCATCACCATCACCCGGTTGAGCGACCGCGACAGGACGACCGTGACACCGCCGCCGATCGGGGCCTCGCCGTGCGCGGTCTTGGCGTCCGGGGCCGCGAGCAGCGCCGCCACCGGCGCGAACTGCTGCTTCGCCTGGTCGAGCCGGCTCTGCGCGGTCTGCAGCTCCTGCCGCTGGGTCAGCGCGATGCCGCCGAACACCCCGCCCGCGGCGAGGCCGACGACGGCGGCCGCGGCCGCCACGACGACCGCCCAGCGCGGGGCCCGCGCCGAGCGGCGGTGCCGGTCGGGCGAGCCGGGCCGGGTCCGCGGCGGCAGCTGCCGGGTGGCGTGCATGGCGGTCATGACGCGGTCCTTGAAGTGCGGCGGCGGCTCCTCGGCCATCGCCGCGCCCAGCCGGGCCGCCGTGGCGCGCAGCTCGGCGACCTCCTGCGTGCACGAGTCGCACTGCTCGAGGTGGCGAGCGAACTCCGCGCGTTCGACGTCGTTGACGGCGTCGAGCGCGAAGGCGCCGGCCAGGGTGTGCATCTCCGGGGTGCTCAAGCGGTCACCCCCAGGCAGTCCCGCAGGCGGATCAGCCCGTCCCGCAGCCGCGTCTTGATGGTTCCCTGCGGCGTCGACAGCACTTCGGCCACCTCGCGATACGTATAGCCCTGGTAATAGGCGAGCAGCACCGATTCGCGCTGCAGGTCGGTCAGGAAGGACAGGCACCGGCGCACCTGGGAGCGTTCGAGCCGTGCGGTGACGGACTCGGCGACCTCGTCGAACGGACGGCCGCGAGCGGCCTCGAAGGTCGCCTTCTGCTCGCGTTCGGTGCTCGCCCGGGCCGAGCGGACCCGGTCCACGGCGCGGCGGTGGGCCAGCGTCATCGCCCAGTTCAGCGCCGAGCCCTTGTCCGGCGCGTACCGCGTCGCGGTGCGCCACAGCTCGACGAGGACTTCCTGGGCGACCTCTTCGGACTGGGCCGCGTCGCGCACGATCCGCCGGACGAGGCCGTAGATGGGGCCCGCGAACTGGTCGTAGAGCAGCTCGAAGGCGCGCTCGTCGCCCTTGGCGACGCGCACCATGAGCTCCTCCGAGGACGGCACCGTCGGACCGGCCGGGACTTCCGAGGGCACGGGCGCCATCCGGCGCGGGCGGGCCGGCTCATCCATGCAGCTGTCCTCCGGCGTTCTGCGGGGTGCGCGGCACGACCGCGGCCTTCCGCAGCCACAGGGCGACGCCGTGGCGGCGGATCAGCGCGGACACCCGCTGCGGGAGCAGCGGCCGGGCCAGCACGAGCCGGGCCAGCCACCGCGGGTTCACCGGGCGGCGAACTCCCCGCAGCGTAGCGACCAACGGCGTGGTGTTCTCGCGGCGGAGCGCGACGGTGAGGTCGAGCAGCGCCTCCGGGCGCGGCAGGCGCATCCGGTACTCGCCGTCCATCTGCTGGAACGGCGAGACGTAGAACTCCTTGGCCGCGCGCGCCCGGCCGGCGTCGTCGGGGTGCAGCAGGTAGGCGTGGCGGCCGCCGTAGGTGTTGTGCACCTCGGCGACCACGCACGCGAGCTCGCCTCCGGGGTCGTGGCACCAGTAGACGCTGATCGGGTTGAACACGTACCCGAGCACGCGGGCGGCGGCGAGCATGACGACCTTCCCGCCGCGCAGGTCGACCCCGCGCTCGGCGAGCCAGGCGTCCAGCTTCTCCCGGATGCCGCGGGGATCCGTGGCCACGAAGTGGTCGCGGCGGTCGAAGCGGGCGAACGGCTGCAGCCACCACGGCAGCCGCGGGAGGTCGTCCAGGTCGACGCGCCACAGGTAGACGCGGTGGGCGAAGGCGTGCGGCGGGTCGATCCGCCGCACGTGCGCGACCGTGGCGTCGTAGAGCGCGTTCGTCACCAGCTCACCCCCAGGCTTTCCGCGGCGCGGGCGCCCGAGGAGCAGCCGTCCTCGTGGAAGCCCCAGCCGTGGTAGGCGCCCGCGTAGGCGAGCACGCCGTCGTTGAGCTCGGGCAGCCGTCGTTGCGCGGCAACGGATTCCGGCGTGTAGACCGGGTGCTCGTACCGCATCCGCGCGACGACGTGGTCCTCGCCGGGACCGTCGCCGGGATTGAGCGTGACGACGTACCCGGTCGGCTCGTCGAGCCGCATCAGGCGGTTCATGTCGTAGCTGACCTGGACCGCGCCGGTGGGGGCGCCGCAGACGGGCGCGCGGTAGTTCCACCCGGCCCGCGCGTCGGGCAGGGTCGGCAGGACGCTCGTGTCGGTGTGCAGCCAGGCCTCGTTCTCGGAGTACCGGAACGCGCCGAGCACCGAGCGCTCGGCGGCGGTCGGGTTGGCCAGCAGGGCGAGGGCCTGGTCGGCGTGGGTGGCGACGACGACCTTGTCGACCCGGTGCGGCGTGTCGGCGTCGTCGCGGATCTCGACGCCGCTGCCGGTCCGCAGCACCGACCGCACCGGCGTCGACAGGTGCACGGCGGTGAGCTGCTTCGCCGCGAGCTCGACGTACTCGCGCGAGCCGCCCACGACGGTCCGCCAGGCGGGCGAGTTCTTCACCGTGAGCATGCCGTGGTTGCGGAGGAACTCGAACAGGTACCGCGCCGGGTACCGGAGGGTGTCGGCGCGGTCGGCCGACCACACCGTCGAGACCAGCGGCAGCATGAAGTGGTCGACGAAGTACCGGGAGTAACCGCCGATGGCGAGGAAGGCGCCGAGCGTGACGTCGCCGGCGTCCGGGGCGGCCAGCAGCCGCTTCGCGTGCCGGTGGAACCGCTTCACCTCGGCCAGCATCCGCAGGTAGCGGCCGCGGAGGGCGTTGCCGCGCTGGGCGAACAGCCCGGGCAGGCCCTTGGCACCGGCGTACTGGAGGCCGCAGCCGTCGCAGCGGATGCTCATCGACATCTCGGTGTCGCGGGTGTGCACGCCCAGCTCGCCGAACAGCTTCAGCAGGGTCGGGTAGGTGCGCTCGTTGTGGACGATGAAGCCGGAGTCCACGCCGACGGTGCCGCCGTGGGTGCTGGGCACGTCGTGCGTGTGCGCGTGCCCACCCAGGCGGTCGTCGGCCTCGAACAGCAGAACTTCGTACTTGCGCTGCAGCAGGTATGCGGCGGTCAGCCCGGCCACCCCGCTGCCGATGACGCCGATGCGTTCTCCCGTGATCTCCACACCGGTCCTTCGGGACCACGGCCCGGCCGGATTGCCGGGCCGGCCGACCAATCCACGCCGGTCGCCGGGCCGGTCGGCACCCGCTCTGCCGCGGCCCGCACGCCGCGAATGACTCATTCGGGACCTCCGACGTCCCGAATGAGCCTGGCCACCTTCCTGACCGGCGGGGCGGGAGCGGTCGTCAACGAGAGGGTCGTCGACAGATCG
>NZ_JBSFNC010000251.1:0-8551 GCF_053586895.1 Amycolatopsis sp. NPDC003731
CTACGGCCGGTGGTACCGGGTCAAGGCGGGAAAGCGTGCCTTGACCCGGCACCACCGGCCGCGTGCTGGCTTCGGATCGGGGTGGTGGGGGAGGTCTGGGTGGGGTGTCGGTTGGGCGTCCGCGTCTCGTTCGGGGCGGTGGAATGCCTGCTGCTTCGGCTTTGGCGGAGCTCTGTCTGGGAGGGTGGGCCGGGCAAGCGCAGAGCCCGGCGAGCGCAGCCCAGGGGACCTCCAACGCGCGCACCCGTCGCCCGCGTCGAAAGCCCTGCCAACAACCCCGGCGAAGCTCAGCTCGCCTGCTGCCGCCGGGTGCTGTCCGTCACCTCGAGTACGTCCAACGGCACCAGCGGTGCCAGGTGCGGCCGCTTTGGTGACAGCCCGTCCCCCATCGACTCGCCCCTCAGTTGCCGCCGGATCCACGGCAGGAGGTGCACCTTCGTCCACGTCAGGTCCGACCGGCGCGAGTCGATCCAGCGGTTCGGCGTCTCCTCCAGGGGCCACGGCTCTCGCCAATCCGACTCCACCGGGATCCCCAGCACCTCCGCCGCCTTCAGGGCGATGCGGCGGTGGGCGTCCGGGGAGAAGTGCAACCGGTCGTCGCTCCAGGCGCGGCGGTCGTGGAGGGGGCCCATGGTCCACAGGTCGACCATGCGGGCTCCGTGACGCTCCGCGATCGCCCAGAGGTTCGTGTTGTAGATCGCCACCTTGCCGCGCAGCACCGACATCACCGACAGGACCTTCGTGTCCGGGCCGTTGAACAGCAGCACCGGGATGCCCGCCTCGCGCAGCTTCGCCACGCCCTCCTCGAGGCGCTCCGCCACCGCGTCCACGTCCGCGCCCGGCACGATGATGTCGTTGCCGCCCGCACACAGCGTGACCAGGTCCGGCTTCAGCTCGAGCGCGATCGGGAGCTGCTCGTCCAGGATCTCGTCGAGCATCTTGCCGCGCAGGGCCAGGTTGGCGTACTGGAAGTCGCTGCGGCCGGCCGCCAGTACCTCGGCCAGGCGGTCGGCCCAGCCGCGGAAGGAGCCGTCCGGCAGGTCGTCGTTCAGCCCCTCGGTGAAGCTGTCACCGAGGGCTACGTAGCTGTCGAATCCGTACACGTGGGTCCCCTTCCCATCCCTGCGACCGACACACCCCGACATGTAGTTGTACACCTCAACTAACCATCGGCCGCAAACCCGCTCCACCCCCGGGCGTTCAGCCTGCGGTAACAGTGTCTTATCTTGTCGGCCTTCCGCGCCTCTCTATTACGCAGTCTTCACCTTCCGCATGCCGTGAAACCGCACACTCGGAGGCAAACCCGGCACCCGATGTGGCGAAGATCTCCCTCCCCGGGGCGTCCCGCACGCGATCCGGCAGGCTGGACACGTGTCCGGAGAACCCCGTGAGTCGCTTACGCAGATCCTCGGTGGCCGCCGGGGGGCGCTCGACGCCAGCATCCCGCCCGTCGGCTTCGTCGCCGGGTGGCTCGCGGCCGGTCAGTCCGTCGCCTGGGGGGCCGGGGCCGCCGTCGCGGTCGCCATCGCGGTCGGGGTCTACCGGATCGCCCGTGGTGGCAAGGTGCGCGCGCTCGTCGTCAGTCTCGCCGCCGTCGTCGCGGCCGCGCTGATCGCCCTGCACACCGGCCGGGCCCAGGACTTCTTCCTCCTGCAGCTGATGTCCAATGTGGCCAGCGCGCTGCTCTGGGCGGCCAGCATCGTCGTGCGCTGGCCGCTGCTCGGCGTCGTCGTCGGCCTGCTGCTGGGCCAGAAGACGCGCTGGCGCCGCGACGCCGTGCTGCTCAAGGCCTACTCGCGCGCCAGCTGGGTGTGGGTGCTCCAGTACACGCTGCGGGTGGTCGTCTACGGCCTGCTGTGGTGGGCCGGCCAGGTGCTCGCGCTCGGCGTGGCCCGGACGGTGCTCTCCTGGCCGCTCGTCGCGCTCACCGTCGCGGTCAGTGGCTGGGTGCTCTACCGGGCGTTGCCGCCGGACCACCCCGGCCTCCGCCTGGCGCCGGAAACCCGCTCGGACGACGTACCGGGGGCATAAGGCGGCCCCCGGCGAGGGGGGAGGGTCCGGGGGCCACTGCCTACGGTACCCGGACTCCCGGGTTCAGTCGACGTTTTCGCGTCTTTGCGCCGCGTTTTGCTCGAGATCCTTACGCCCGGGGCCGCGGCGTCCCCTCGCCGAAGGCGTCCACGGCGGCCAGCCAGGCCGCCCCGAGCACCCCATCCGAGCTGGTCAGCACCTCGAGCTCACCCAGACGGCGGCGCACCAGCTCCCCGACCGGGCTGGCGCCGGTGAGCACCGAGCCGACGAGCACGACCGGGGTCGACTCGCCGGGCTCGCGCGCCGCGAGGGCGTTCTCGGCCAGGTGCCCGGCCGCGCGGGCGACGATCTCCCGGGCCGCCGGCTCGCCCGCGTCGTGCGCCGCGCTCACCAACGGGGCGAACCGGGCGAGCCGGACCGGTGCCTCCGCGTTGGCCGCGGTGATCAGCGCCCGGGACGCGACCAGCCGCCCGGCGTCGTCGCGGACGTCCAATGCGGACAGTCCGAGGGCCGCGGCCAGCACCGCCGACGGGAGCCCGTCGAGCGGCCGCCCGCGGCCCAGTGCCTCCAAAGTGGAGCGGACGGCTTCGCGGCCGAGCCAGAACGCCGACCCTTCGTCGCCGAGCAGCCAGCCGTAGCCACCGGTCGTGCCCGCGAGCCGCCGCTTGCGGATCCGGCCCACGATCGAGCCGGTGCCGGCGACGACGACCGTCCCGTCCGGCGCCGAGGTCGCCGACGCGTACGCGACTTCGGCGTCGGCGACCGTCCGGACGGCACACGTGAGACCGATTCGCGTCCACGCCGCGTCGAAGACCGCCGCCACGCCGCGATCGCTCAGCTTGCTGACCCCGGCCATGCCGACGACGCACGCCCGCACGGCGCCGGGGTCGTGGCCGCCGAGCGCCGCGGTGATCGCGTCCGCGATCCGGCCGGCGGCGACCTCGGGCGCGTGCGCGTTCGGGTTGGCCCCTTCGCCGCGCCCGGTGCCCAGCACCGCGCCGGTGGCGTCGACCAGTGCGGCCCTGGTCGACGTCCCGCCGGCGTCGACGCCGATCGCGAAGCTCACCTCGTCTTGGTCACCTTCAGCAGGCCGCGCGGGCTGTCCGGGTCGCCGCCGCGGGCCAGCGACAGGCCGAGCGCGATCCGCTGGATCGGCAGGATCTCCAGGATCGGTGCCAGCTCCTCGACGGTCTGCGGCACGTCGATGCGCAGCGCCGCCGGGGTCTGGGCCGACGCCGAGCCGACCGCGACGACGTCCGCGCCGCGCTTGCCGACGGCGTCGATCACCTCGCGCATCGCGTCGGCGCCGTGCCCGGCGCTGGTCACCGCGAGGACCGCGGTCTGGTCGTCGACCGCGGCGACCGGCCCGTGCAGGAGGTCGGCGCCGCTGTACGCGCGGGCCGCGAGGTAGCTCGTCTCGGCGAGCTTGAGGGACGCCTCCAGCGCGGTCGCGTACGAGTAGCCGCGGGCGGCGGTGAGGACCCGGTTCACGAACCGGTAGCGGTCGACCGCGCGCTGCACGCCCTCGGTGGCGCCGTCGAGGGTCTGCTGCGCCAGCTCGCCGATCTTCTCGGCGTCGGCCGCCTTGCCGCCGCGCACCGCGTCGATCAGCAGGTACAGCGCCATCAGCGTCGCGGAGTACGTCTTGGTGGCCGCGACGGCCTTCTCGACACCCGCGCCGATGTCGACGCCGAGTTCGGACGCCGCCCGCAGCGGCGAGTCCGGCGTGTTGGTGACCGACACCGTCAGCGCGCCCTGGCGCCGCGCCGTTTCGGTCACCTCGATCAGGTCAGGCGAGCCGCCGCTCTGGCTGACCGTGACGAAAAGCACGTCCCGCAGATCCGGCCGGGCGCCGTACAGCGTCGCCGTGGACGGGGAAACCAGACCCGCCGGAAGGCCGAGGAGTACCTCGATCAGGTACTTCGCGTACAACGCTGCGTGGTCGCTCGATCCACGCGCCGCGAGCAAAGCGAACCGCGGGGGGCGTTGTGAGATCTTTTCCGCCACTTCGGCGATTTCCGCCTGACGCGCCACCAGTCCGGCCAGGACGTCCGGTTGCTGGGCGATCTCCGCGGCCATGTGCGCGCCGGGCCGTTGTTCGGTCATCATTTTCCTCTCCACCTCCGGCATTATGTACCGGACTCAGGCGGCGTCGGTCAGGTCTAGACCAATGTTATAGGGGCGGCGCGTTTGGGGAAAAGGGTACGTTTCTTACGGGGACGTGGCGTGCGATGAGGGAAGACATAGGGAGCCGGGCATGTTGGAGACCACCACCACGGGCGAGGCGGGCGCCGTCGCCGGGATGCGCGGGCAGCGCGAGCCCAAATACTGGGCGCTGAAACAGCACCTCCTCGACCTGCTGGACGTGCTGCCGCCGGGATCGCCGATCCCGACCGAACGCGCGCTCGCCGGGGAGTTCACGGTCTCCCGCACCACCGTGCGCCAGGCGCTGGCCGACCTGACCGCCGAGGGCCGGCTGCACCGGGTGCAGGGCAAAGGCACCTTCGCGGCCGAGCCGAAGCTCGCGCAGCGGCTCCAGCTGTCCTCCTACACCGAGGACATGCGCAAACAGGGCCTGAAGCCGTCGTCGAAATTGTTGGAAGTCGAGGAAATGCCGGTCGAGGGTGACCTCGCGAAGCTGCTCGGCATCCGGACCGGCGCGAAAATCCTTCGTCTTCGACGACTTCGACTGGCGGACTCGCAGCCGATGGCGCTCGAGACGACGCACCTGCCGCTCGGCCGGTTCCGCGGGCTGCGCAAGCACGTCTCGGCCGGTGGTTCGTTGTACGCCGTTCTACGCGAGCACTACGGCGTCGAACTCGAACGCGCGGAAGAAACGATCGAGACGTCCCTGGCCGGGCCGCAGGAAGCGGAGATGCTCGGCGCGGACGTCGGCATGCCGGTGCTGATGCTGACCCGCCACTCGTTCGCCACGGACGGCAAGCCGGTCGAGTTCGCCCGCTCGGTCTACCGCGGCGACCGCTACAAGTTCGTGACGACGCTGCTGCCGTAAGCGCGCGGTTGACGGGGGTCCCCGGTCGCGTGAAGGTGACCGGGTGACTGCCACCGAAGACACCGGGATCCGCTGGGGCACCGGTGCCGCCCGCGGCCTGCTGGCCACCACCATCCTGGGCTCGGGCATGGCGATGCTCGACGGCACGATCGTCAACGTCGCCCTGCCCCGCATCGGCGCCGAGCTCAACGCCTCCGTGGCGGGGCTCCAGTGGATCCTCGACGGCTACATGCTGGCCCTCGCCGCGCTCATCCTGGTCGCCGGTTCGCTCGGCGACCGGTACGGCCGACGTCGTATGTACCTCGTCGGCGTGATCTGGTTCGGTGTCGCCTCCGGGCTGTGCGCCGCGGCGCAATCCACCGAGATGCTCGTCGCGACCCGGATCCTGCAGGGCATCGGCGGCGCGCTCCTGACGCCGGGGTCGCTCGCGATCCTCCAGGCGTCCTTCGCGCACGACGCCCGCGCCCGCGCGATCGGCGCCTGGTCCGGCCTCGGCGGCATCGCGGCCGCCGCCGGGCCGCTGCTCGGCGGGTTCCTCGTGCAGGTGTGGTCGTGGCGGCTGGCGTTCCTGATCAACGTGCCGATCGCGGTCGCGGTGGTGCTGATGGCGCGTCGGTTCGTCCCGGAATCCCGTGACCCCGACGCCACCGGGCACCCGGACTTCGGTGCCGCCGCCCTCGGCGCCCTCGGCCTGGCCGGGATCACCGGTGCGCTGGTCGAGGCGCCCGCCCGCGGCATCGGCGACCCGCTCGTGCTCGGCGCGGGCCTGCTGGGGATCGCCGGGCTGGCCGCGTTCGTCGTCGTCCAGCACCGCTCCCACGAGCCGCTGGTGCCGCCGTCGCTGTTCGGCGACCGCACGTTCACCCTCTCGAACGCGCTGACCTTCGTCGTCTACGCGGCCCTCGGCGGCGTGATGATGCTGCTGGTCATGCAGCTGCAGGTGTCGCTCGGCTACTCGCCGACGGCGTCCGGGCTGGCCGGGCTGCCGCTGACGGTGATCATGCTGCTGCTTTCGGGCCGCTCCGGCGCGCTCGCGCAGCGCATCGGCCCGCGCTTGCAGCTGGTCGTCGGGCCGATCGTGGTCGGCATCGGGATGCTGCTGATGCTGCGCATCGCGCCCGGCGCGTCCTACCTCGGCACGGTGCTGCCCGCGGTGGTGGTGTTCGGGCTCGGCCTGGCGACGGTGGTGGCGCCGGTGACCGCGACGGTGCTCGCCGCGGCCCCGGACCGCTACGCCGGTGTCGCGTCCGGCGTCAACAACGCCATCGCCCGCTCGGGCGGCCTGCTGGCGGTCGCGGTGCTGCCGGCGGCGGCCGGGCTGACCGGCGAGGCGTACGCCGACCCGGTCGCGCTCACGGCGGGCTGGCGGACGGCGCTGGTCATCTGCGCGGCCCTGGCGATCGCGGGCGGCCTGATCGCGCTGGGCATCCACAACGGCGTCCTCGCGCCACCGTCGTCGCCTTCGCCCGACGCCAAGCCCGACGACGAGTGCCCCCACCTGGGCGAGTGCTACCACTGCGGCGTCGAGGGCCCGCCGACGCACATCCGCGGCGGCGGGACCCCGGTCGCCGGCTCCTAGCCCGCGAGGATCTCGGCGAACAGCGCCGGGTCGGCGTTGCCGCCCGAGACGAGCGCGACCGTCTTGCCGGCCGGCAGCTCCTCGGCGTGGGACAGGTACGCCGCCGTCGTCACCGCACCACTGGGCTCGGCGACCAGCCGGGCCTTGCGGGCGAGGACGCGCATCGCCTCGCGGATCTCGTCCTCGGAGACCGTGACCATCTGGTCCACGACTTCCCGGAGGTGGGCGAAGGTCAGCTCCGACGGCTGCGAGCGCAGGCCGTCGGCGATCGTGCGGGCGCGGTCGGCCTGCGGCCATCGAACGAGGTCGTCCTGCCGCAGGCTGTCGGCGACGTCCGCGGCCAGCGCGGGCTCGACGCCGATCACGCGTGCCCGCGGGCACCGGGCCTTGATCGCGGTGCCGACCCCGGCGGCCAGCCCGCCACCGCTGATCGGGACGAGCACGACCTCGACGTCCGGCAGGTCCTCGGCGATCTCCAGGCCGGCGGTGCCCTGCCCGGCGATGATGGCCGCGTGGTCGAAGGGCGGGACCAGGGTCAGCCCGCGTTCGGCGGCCAGTTCGCGCGCTTTGGCCTCGTGCTCGCCGATCGGGACCTCGATCACTTCGGCGCCGTACGAGCGGGTGGCCTCGACCTTGATCCGCGGCGCGACATCCGGCACGACGATCACCGCGGGCACGCCGTAGCGCTGCGCCGCGTACGCGACTGCCTGCGCGTGGTTGCCGCTCGAGTACGCGATGACGCCCCCGGTGCGGGCCGCGTCGTCGAGGGAGGCGATGGCGTTGAACGCGCCGCGCACCTTGAACGCCCCGACCGGTTGCAGACTTTCGGGTTTGAGCCACAGGGTTCCGCGGGGATCCCAGGTCTGGAGCAGCAGGGGCGTGCGTACGGCGACATCTTCGACACGCTTCGCGGCGGCCTCGATGTCAGAGATCGTCACCAGTTCCATGTGCCGAGTATGTCAAGAAAACGTTCGGTCTGGAGTGTCTATTATGGACAGACGAAGTGGTCCTCCTCACGCCGTGGCAACGAGGGGAGTTCCTCACACGCCTTAGACGTTGGACAGGGGAGAACACGGACTACCTAGATCGGGATCATGACCAAGGAGAAAGCAGCGGCTTCGGAGGAGAAGGAACAGAAATCGGGCCTGCGGATCGCGCAGGTCCTGGCGGCGGCGCTGGCCGCGGTGACGGCGGCGTTGCTCGGCTCGACGCTGGGCGTGGCGGGCACGGTGATCGGCGCCGGCGTGGCGAGCGTGGTCTCGACGGTCGGCAGCGAGCTGTACCTGCGCTCGCTGGAGCGCACCCGGGAGGCGGCCCTCAGGGCGCGCCAGCTGGCGACGTCGGGCATCCGGCGGCGCGGGCACGCCGAGCCGCCGCCGGTGCCGGCCGAGGTGTCGATCACGGACCAGCCCACGGTCCGGCTGGCGAAACCCGCGACGGAATCCCGGCTGCGGAAGCTGCGCTGGCCGTTGCTCATCGGCACGAGCGTGGTGGCGTTCGCGGTGGCGATCCTGTCGATGGTGGGGGTGGACGCGGCCACGGGCGGCAAGGTGGCGGGCGGCACCGGCGCGAGCGTCGGCAAGATCTTCGGCGGCGGCTCCGGCCACGAGGACAAGACCCCGTCGACCACCCCGCCGACCTCGACGGACGACACCCAGGTGTCCCCGACGGAGACGACCACGACGCAGACGTCGACTCCGCCGTCGACGTCGTCCGAGACCCCGTCGACCACGCCGAGCACGACGACCGAGCAGCCGTCGACCTCGGCCCCGGCGACCACGGCGACCCCGCCGACCAGCAAGGGCGCCGCGACCACGCCGACCCCCCAGCAGCGTCGCGAATGACTCTCAGTGTCAGGGTTGGTGGTGCCGTACTTGGTGCGGTTAGGGTCCGGTCTTGGTCATGTGGTGACTCGGAATGACGTTGCT
>NZ_JBSFNC010000252.1:0-8328 GCF_053586895.1 Amycolatopsis sp. NPDC003731
GCTCGGCCCCCCGGGCAACGGGAAGGAGATGAAGGGGGAGGGGCGAGCGCGCCAGCGCGAGCCCACCCCCGAATCGGGTCGGGGTGATTGAGGCCCTTTCAAGCCCATCCTCCAGAGTTCAACGCCTGCTGAATATTGCTGCCGACTGGTTTGACCATGCCCGGCCCGTGAACAGTCCACCTGCCCACGCGCCGCGAACGGCGCGCCAGCTCCAAGCCGCGGAGGTGGACGAGTTGGTGGCAGGGTTCCACGGTCGCGCCAGTGTGGTCGGGCTGGCACGTCAGTTCGGCATCCACCGCGGGACGGTCAGCAAGCATCTCCGCACTCGAGGCATCGACCCGAGCCCCAGAGGGCTGAGCCCGGACGACGTGCCGACCGCCCTTGAGCTGTACCGGGACGGCTGGACGTACGCACAGCTCGCCGAGAAGTTCGGGGCGGGGGAGACCACGGTCAGAGATCGACTGCATCAAGCAGGGGTGCCGAAGGCGCCGCGATACGGTCGTGCCGGGCGTAACTTGCAGGATCGTTAGAACCCTACGCGCATCGACTCGGTTAATGGAAAGACGCGAAGGGGCTGGCGGGCTAACATTACGACATGGATGGTTTTATTGAACTTACCGACGAGATGATGCCTGAACGATATGAGCCGAACTGGGAAGCTCTCGCTGAGGCAGGAAACAGTGAAGCTCAGTTCATGGAGGACGCCTTCTATCTACTCAGAGAGACGACACACTGGTTTGCAATCTTGACCGGTCTGCCGCTCGTCAGCCCAACAGTGCGAAATGAAGCGATCAACCGTGGATTAATGGTCAGAATAACGAAGCTTCTACGTCTGGCTGTGCGCGAGCTACACAGCCAGGAGACATTCCTGCAGCTTGGCATCGCTCGTGATGTCATTGAAACCGTTGCCACACTCCTCTACCTGCTTGACGATACCGGCGACGGCGCACGCTACGACCAGTACGTTATGAATAGTCTTATCGCTGAGCGGGAAATGGTTCGAGACATCAAGAGTAACATCCAGAATAGAAATAACTCTGTCTTGGATATCGAAGAGCGCATGATGAGGTCGATTGAGAGAACAGCTGCGGCGGCGGGCATCGATGACGTAACGTCGATACCAAGCCGAGCACAGGTTGGCTTTCCGAATGCAGAGGCGCGCGTCCGACTACTCGGACCAAGTGCCTACGTGGCCTACCGTGCGGGTTCATCAGAGGTTCACGGCGACTGGACTGACGTGTACCGCAATCATCTTGAATACGAGAATGGTAAGTTCTCGCCAAACTTCAACAGCTTGCACGTGCGCCCACAGGTTCCTCTTATGCTTGCGCGACTCTCGCTAGAGATCGTCATTCGACACCTAGAGAAGCTTACTGGGAGCCGCGATGCCGTCACCGTCCTATTGGAGCCGCTAAAAGACCTGGTTGAGCGCGTGAAGAAAGTTGATCTGATGCACGAAGAACTAATAGAGGGACTGTAGTGTGGCGCGCAATTAATCTTTCCCACTGCTATCAGCGACGAGTTGTGAACTCATTCAGTCCGAAATCGCTCTGGCACATGGGTTTCAAGTGCAGCGATCGTCTCCTCCATGAACCGATCGATGGCGCGCATCAGGGTGTCAGCGAATGTGACGGCATCTCGACCATCGTCGTAGGTCAACTGCCACCGGTGGCCGATACGTGTCGTCACATGATCCGGAAACGGTAGGACGATCTCACCCGAACGTACCCGGCCGATCTTTGAGCCGGCCTGACTTGACTGCATGTGCAGGCTTAGGTTCGACAGGTTTGTAGCCTCCTCCACACCACTTTGCAGCAAATGGCCACGGGCGGCGACCAGGGCGTCGCGACGCGGGCCATCAGCCAGGGCTGGGATTAGTCCCTGGTCAGCGCGGTAAGCTCGGATGACGGGCTTTCGCTTGAGCCGGTCACTCAGTACCCGCGACCAGACCAGAAACTCCTCGAGGGCATACCACGCTGCTTCCACCGTCGGGTCGCCTAACCCCATGCCGTCAGTCAGCGTCGAGGAATTGCTTTCCGTCCATTGAGCAAGCTGCGCTCCGATTGCCCGAACTGCGTCCTGAAAACGCTGATGCGCCTGCTCGGCTCCTCCGGCAGCGTCGACGACATCTGCAAGTAAGCTGCGGGTGGCTTCGTATATGATGGCGTCATCGTCGACTGGCTGGCCAGCACGCACCAACGCGGCTCGAATGCCATCTGCGCTCTCATACAGGGAAACATCCCACTTCCACAGCTCCATTCCGAAGTCGAGTGGAGCGGTGCGCCCCTCTCCCCACATGATGCGCTTGGTCCATTGCCAACTATTCTTCGGCATGTACAATCATCCAGTCTTAATAGCAGCTCTGACCTTGCGTGTCGTCGCCCTCGGTTTGAGCGACTGATCTTGCCGGCGTCACGACTCTGCCGGTGCCGTCTGACGCTCTGGCAGAAATGGAGTCAATTGAGTGACAAGCTTGGCGTGTAATGACCTAAATTCGTCCGCGTCAGATTTGGTGAGGGCCTTCGCAATAAGGTCAGTGTAAGCGGCAGGCTGCATGCCTGCTATGCGAGCCGCGATTGGTAGCAGTTGCTTTCCTGGTACCAGTGCAAGTAATTGCTCATCGCTTCCCCGGGGAAGAGCTCCCTCGACTCGCTTCTTCTCTTCTTCCAGGAAGACCTGAGGCGAAAAGCTCCAATTCGCCGAGTCAAATATACCTGGCATTGCTTTTACGAGATCCTCCAGGGAGAGATCTCTCTTGTTGACTTGGCTGGTAATAGCGGATAGATGCGGTTCGACACGAGCCTTCCAGCGCTGAATAACCAGTTGATGCCGCTGCTTTTCTGAAACACTTTCTTGAAGTGCAATTAGATAAGCAGCTGCATCGAATTCTTTGCCGACGTGCTCGCATACTGCTCGAACCACCCCGGTAAGACAGTAGAGACTCTCGATCTCGTGCACTTTGAGAGAATGGACACCGTGTGGCAAGCTGTCTTTGAATGCCTCGGGGTGAAAGTCACCGTCGACGATCCCGATGGCATCCAATGACTGTGCAATTCCAGACGTGCGCAATGACTCGACACACCTGAGAACCATCTGGCAGCTACCCACTGGCTTAACAATCGTGTCGAGTCCATTGAACCATGCGCCGTAAAGTCGGCTGTCAAGACCTCCTTCTTCGCCCTCGCAAAAGACGATGCGGGAAGCGTAGAAGGATAGAGAGGCAGAGCCAAGCAATGCGCCCGCAACGTCACCGGGGAGGTCGCTATCGAGGTCAATGGCGCGCAAACCGTCGGTTGGGCTCGCAAGGACATACCGCGCTGCTCGACGCGATAGAGCGAATGTCAAGTCGTGGGTGACGTAGACAAACCGGACTTCAGGGCGGGCGTCCTCAAGGGCGTTCCATAGGCGTACGGCGAGAAGTGAGTGAAAATGTGTTTCCGGCTCGTCTACAACTAATATCCCTGGATCGGCGAGGAAGACGCGAGCGGCTAAGTACAGGGCTGCTTTTTCTCCGTCGCTCATCTGGTTGCCGCTATACTCGACCTTGGTGCCGTTAACCGTGCTCGCGACCATAGGCTTCCACTCGCGCCAGAAGAGCGACCGGCCGGGATATACCTTTTTCCATAAATCTTCGACTTTATCGAGTGCAGTCTCTTCGATTTCGCCCACATTGTCCGGGTTCTCTCGAAGTCGTGCTTTTAGTTCCATTGCTGCCATTGAGTTCTGGGCTACCAGCTGCGACAACATGAAGTCGAACTCGGAAGTTAGATCCCAGTGAGCATTGCGCGCTTGATTTCTCTGGCCTTGAAAATTACTCCGTGCTGCATCGTAGCCCATAACTGGCAACTCAGGAGCCACGCGCGTATTGCGAAGAGCGTTGACGAAGTCCACCGGCACCTGGGCGGTCAAACTACGAGTTTGCCGCGTCTTACCGCTGCCGTTAGGGCCGACCACTATGACGGGCGTTCGTCCCTCGAGTCGTGTTGTGCCGTCCGGCAGCGTTAAAGTGTAGTCCAAGTCCATATCTCACTCAGTATAGCGTTATTTTGACCGAATACCCATTTGCGCGCTGGACGGGCTTGAGCCCCTCTGGCTCAAGCCCGACGTGGCTTACAGGATCAGTCGGCTCATCTGTGGCCAGCGTTACGCCGGGTGTAGCAGCTAACCGCGTCAGCGCTGTCTATTGCGAAGAAGCTGTGCGAGCTGCTGAGGATCAGTTAAGTCCAGTACGGTCATCTCTGCGCCGGCTGCCGCTAGCTCCGCCTCCGTGCTCTTGCCCGTCGCCACCCCGACGACCCGCACGCCCGCAGTCAGCGCCGCCTTCACGTCGTTGGGTGTGTCGCCAATGAGCACGATGTCGCTCAGCTCGAACCGGGTGCCAGTCTGGGCTTCGGCCCGTTCCTTAGCGATGCGCACCAGCTCGGGCCGGTCGGCGTGGTCGTCGCCGAAGGCACTCGACTCGAAGTCGAGGTACTGGTCGAGGTTGAACACCTCCAGCTTGATTCGCGCCACTTCGCGCAGGTTGCCGGTCAAGATGGCCTGATGAATGGTGGGATCGGCGGCCAGTTGCTGGAGCGCTTCGCGTGCGCCCGGCAGCGCCCGGCCGGTGGTGACCAGCTCGTCGCGGGCGTCCTCGTAGCCCTGCACGAGGGCGGCAGCCAGCTTCTGGACGGCTTCGTCGGTCGGCTCCAGGCCGTTGACGCGCAGCGACTCCGCCATGATGTCGAGTTCTGTGCGGCCGGAAATCTGCGCCAGCTTAGCCAGCGGCCGGCCGGTGGCAGCTGGGAACGCCCGGTCGTAGATAGCCCGGCCAACGCCGCGCGTCTCGATCAGGGTGTGGTCGACATCCCACAGCACCAAGGTGCGCGGCGGCGTGTTCGGCGCGGTCATGAACGCGAGTGTGCCATCCGTGACGGATCGGGGGCGGCGCGATACCATTTGCGCTGGTCACGGCCCGGCGGGAGGGTTCGGCAACGGCGATGAACGACGATCTGGCACGCAGGGTGGGAGACCGGGTGCGGTTCTACCGCACGGCGGCGCGCCAGACGAAGACCGTCGTGGCGGGCCTGGCTGGGATCACCCCCGATTACCTGTACCAAATCGAGCGTGGCCAGAAGCTGCCGACGATTGCAGTGCTGGCACAGCTGGCGGACGTGCTCCGCGTAAAGCCGGGCGATCTGCTCGACGGCCAGCCGACGACCCGGCCGCCTCGCGCCAGCGGCGTCACGGCTGATGCCATTTATCGGGCCATGACCACACCACAGCCGCAGGCCGCGAGTGCAGCTGGGATACCCGAGCTGAAGACGCGGGTGCAGGCAGCCTGGCACGCCTGGCAGACCTCGCCGCACCGCTACTCCGAGCTGACCACCGACCTGCCAGAGCTCATCGCGACCACCGAAGCCACCGTCCGTGAGGCGGCTGGGCGTCAACAACGCCAAGCGCAGGCGGTGGCAGCTGACCTCTACGGACTCCTGCGGACGGTTACGAAGCGCGTCGGCCGGGTCGACCTATCGCTGCTCGCGGCCGATCGGGCGCAACGGGCGGCCGAACAGGCCGACGACCCGATACGCCTGGCCGGAGCCCGCTGGAACCTGACGCAAGTCCTCCTCGCGGACGGTCGCGCGGAAGAAGCCGAAGTGGTGGCCTTGAGCGCGCTAGCTGACCTGCGACCGCTCCTTCGCGCCAACCACCGTGAAGCTGTGGCACTGTCGGGCGCACTCCTTCTTATCGCCGCGGTGGCCGCGGTGCGCAACGGTGATGCCTGGACGGGCCGTGAGCGGCTGCGGCAGGCAGCCCCGCTGGCCGACCGCACCGGCGACTGCAACACCTGCTGGACAGCCTTTGGCCCGACCAACGTGGCGATGTACGCGGTCACGGTGGAAGTGGAGTCGGGCGAAGCGGTGGAGGGCCTCCGGCTGGCGGCCCAGGTTGACCACGAGCGATCACCATCCATCGAGCGACGCGTGGCCTTCTTGCTCGACCAGGCCAAGGGCTACGCTCAGCGGCGGGACTTCGCCACGACGCTGGCGCTACTGGGCATTGCCGAGCAGGACGCGCCCGAAGACGTCCGCTTCCGCCCGGCAGCTCACACCCTCCTGCGCACGGTCATCGAGCGGGGACGACGGACGGTATCGGTCGAGGCGGTGCGCCTGGCCGCCGACATCGGGCTGCCGGTGTAGATCATCTGCGCGTCCAACCCACCCGAACTGACAGTTCGGGTTACTGGCCGGTAGCGCCCATACGGTCGGTTCCGGTATCCCGGCGGCCGGTTGATCACCTCCCGATCGCCTCCGAGGTCACGGGCGAACTCCCGCACGCACCACCCGTTCCCCGCGAAGTCCTGGCCGCCGGGATACCGCCCACCTGACCCTCCGACGACGTCCAAGGCGGTACTTTCCATGGTCCAGTCTGGCTCGGCGTATACGGCGACGGCGGCGCCCGCGGTGCTGGCCTCGCTCGAACCGCTCCAGCTGTATGCCCTGCTGCACGTGTACCTCGTGGTGCATCGGCCGTCGCAGCTCCACGTCGGCCGATGTGCGATGTGCCGGGTGCCCTGGCCGTGCCCGAGGGTGCGTCAAGCCGCCCGGCTGCGGGACGGCTTCTAGTGACGACCTCAGCGCTCCTGCGGCTGCCCGAGACGGCGGAGCCGGCCCCGGCGGCGGCCCAGTTGGCCTACGGCTACGTGCGGGTGCCCGCTCATGTACCGGACCACAAGGTACGGCACCTTGAGCAGACGGTGATCCGGTTCGCGCACGGCCACGGGTTGACCTTCGCCGGGTTCTTCTTCGAGTTTCACTGCGGTTCGCGGGAGGCGTTCGACGAGCTGGTCGCCGAACTGGTGCGGACGGGTGCCCGGCACGTGGTGGTGCCGAGCTTCCGGCACCTGGCCCTCCACGCGCAGCTGCAAGCGGCGATGTGCACGTACTTGGATGAGGTCGCCGGAGCGCAGGTGCTGGCGCTCCGACACCCGGGAGCGCGGCGGACGGAGCAGCGCCGCTTGCTGGCCGGGACGGGAGCACCGGCATGAGCCCGGCCTACGCCGCCACCCATGACACGGTGCTGCCGGACCCGCTGCGGGTGCATCTGCTGTGCCTGCTGCGAGAAGCGCAGTGGTGCCGGTTCAGCTTCTTGTGTCAGGCCACGGGGGTAACCCAAGACCGACTCAAACGCCAGTTCTTCGCCCTGCGTGCAGCCGGGTACACCGATACCCGGCGCGGTGTCGGGCAAGAGGGCTGGGCACGGCTGACCGAACACGGCAGTCGCCAGCGTGACGCCTACCTGGCGCGGCTCGCCGGCCTGACCAGACAGGCGGCCGAGCAGATAGCCCAAGGCCAGCACGAACAGCCGGACTGGTTCGCGCCGGTGAGCCCGTCATGACCCCGGAGACGGCCGAACTCCTGACGAGTCTCGGCAGCGTGCACCAGGCCGTGCCCGCGGTCATCCGGGAGCTGGCCACCGGGACCATGCCGCCACAGCGACAGCGGCAGTTCGCCGGGCTGCTGGCGGAGCTGGCCGACGTGGTGGCAGCCCACGCCGGTGAGCCGGGCGAAGGCGAAGCTCCCACGGCCTTGGCGGAGCGGCTGGCGCTGTCGGGGCGGCAGCTGCTGGCGGTAAGTGCCCGGCTGCGGGCGGGCACGATGTCGCGAGACCGGCTGAGCGGGGTCAGCGGCTGGCTGGCGGCCCTCGGTGACGTCGTCGGGCTGTACGCCGAGCAGCTACCCGCGTCGCCGGTCACGCCGGGACAAGCCGACCAACCTGAGCCACCCCCGGACGCGTCGCCCCAGGTGTGAACGGCGGCGAGCTGGCGGTGCTTGTCACCCTGGCCACGCCGGTGCTCCTGATCTTCGCCCTGCTGGCTCGGGACGGCTGGCGTCACCGGCAGGAGCGGCGAGGGCGAAGGCGACCGACGAGGCCCGGCCGGCATCGCCTGAGAGCCAGCCGCGCTGAGGCGACCTCAGGCAGCCCGCCTCCCGCAGCCCCAGCCGCCGCGGAGCCGGCCCCGGCCGATGAGCCGACCGAACCACTCCCGCTGGTGCTGCCGCAGCGGGTACGGCCGTATGTCGAGCACCCATATCCAGTCCGGCGCTCCCCTACTTCGCAGCCACCACCGACCGACCTCATGGCCCGCGTTTTGGCGGGACTGCGCAACCTGCCGGATGAGCCTCAGGAGTGACAGCGGCCTCCTGAGCAGCCAAGATGAACGCTGGGGGGCGATCATGGCGGGAGTGGAGGAGCTGGCAACAGACAGCTTGCCGAGCGCCGTACGTACGGCGCTCGGCAAGAAGTACGGAATATCACAAGAAATAAATACACAAACCCAATAAAGAA
>NZ_JBSFNC010000253.1:0-7946 GCF_053586895.1 Amycolatopsis sp. NPDC003731
GCCGGCAATGCCGGCCGCGCCAGGCCGTGGCGGGGTCTCGGGATCAGTACCAGTGCGCCCGGCCACCGATCCGGCGGCCGGTGCCGCCCAGGATGGCCAGTGCCACGCCGGCCACCGCGAGAATGATACCGATGGTGTACAGCACCGGGATGCCCACGATGAACCCGATGACAAGGAGAATCACACCGAGAATGATCACTTGACACACTCCTTCGCATGAGACCCGGCCCGGCTCCGTGCCGTCCGGGCGGATGCGCTCTCGCCGGGAGGATGGCCAGTTTCCGGATAAACCAAACTACGGCGAATGGAGCAATCTCGGGTTAGTACCGATAGTGATCGAGCTTGTACGGACCTTCGACGTCGACGCCGATGTACTCGGCCTGCGCCTTCGTGAGCTTGGTGAGCTTCACCCCGAGCGCGTCCAGGTGCAGCCGGGCCACCTTCTCGTCGAGGTGCTTCGGCAGCCGGTGGACGTCGGTGGCGTACTCGCCGGGCTTGGTGAACAGCTCGATCTGCGCGATCGCCTGGTTGGTGAACGAGTTCGACATCACGAACGACGGGTGGCCGGTCGCGTTGCCGAGGTTCATCAGGCGGCCCTCGGACAGCACGATGATCGCGTGGCCGTCCGGGAACGTCCACTCGTGCACCTGCGGCTTGATCTCCTTCTTCACGATGCCCGGCAGCTTCGCCAGCCCGGCCATGTCGATCTCGTTGTCGAAGTGCCCGACGTTGGCGACGATGGCGTTGTGCTTCATGCGGCTCATCTGGGCGGCCGAAATGATGCCGAAGTTGCCGGTGGTGGTGATGAAGATGTCGCCGGTGCCCACCACGTCGTCGAGCTCGACCACGTCCAGGCCGTCCATCGCCGCCTGCAGCGCGCAGATCGGGTCGATCTCGGTGACCGCGACCCGGGCGCCCTGGCCGCGCAGCGCCTCGACCGCGCCCTTGCCGACGTCGCCGTAGCCGCAGACGACCACGCGCTTGCCGCCGATCATCACGTCGGTGGCCCGGTTCAGGCCGTCCACAAGGGAGTGCCGGATGCCGTACTTGTTGTCGAACTTGGACTTCGTCACCGAGTCGTTGACGTTCATCGCCGGGAAGAGCAGCTCGCCGTCCTTGGCCAGCTTGTAGAGCCGCTTGACACCGTTGGTCGTCTCCTCGGTGACGCCGCGGATCTCCTTGGCCATCCGGGTGAACCGGTCGCCGTCGGCGGCGAGGCTCGCGCGGAGGGTATCGAGGATGATCCGGTACTCCTCCGGGTCCTCTTCGGACGGTTGCGGCACCGCGCCGGCCGCCTCGAACTCGACGCCCTTGTGGACGAGCAGGGTGGCGTCGCCGCCGTCGTCGAGGATCATGTTCGGGGCCTGCCCGCCGGGGAAGGCGAAGAGCTGGTCGGTGCACCACCAGTACTCTTCGAGCGTCTCGCCCTTCCACGCGAACACCGGCGTGCCGGTGGGCGCGTCCACCGTGCCCTCCGGGCCGACGACGACCGCGGCGGCGGCCTCGTCCTGGGTGGAGAAGATGTTGCAGGACACCCAGCGCACCTGCGCGCCGAGGGCGACCAGGGTCTCGATGAGCACGGCGGTCTGCACGGTCATGTGCAGCGACCCGGCGATCCGGGCACCCTTCAGCGGCTGGGCGGCGGCGTATTCGCGGCGGATCGCCATCAGGCCGGGCATCTCGTGCTCGGCCAGCCGCAGCTGGGTGCGGCCGGCGTCGGCCAGGGACAGGTCGGCCACGGCGAAGTCGAGGCCGTTTCGGGTCTGCAGTTTGTCACTCATGCTTCGGTGCACTCCGGAGTTCGTCGGGATGCGCTCGGGAGGCGGCACGGAAGTGCGTGCGGAGACAAAGAAGAAGGCACCTCCCTCGCGGGAGGCGCCCTTGGAGCTGCGTCGAATTTGCCTTTCCGGTAGCCTGGTAGCTACGGGGCGTGATGGGAACTGAATCGCCGTTCGCAACTGTTCGCAGCGGGACGGGAGATCGTGCACGAGCTGGGTGGACAACTGCGGGCGGCGCGCGAGGCCGCCGGGATCAGCCTGTCGAGGATGGCGGCGAAGACGCACTACAGCAAGACCTACATCTGGCAGCTGGAGAACGGTGAACGCACCGTCAAACCAGAACACGTCACCGTGTACTCGCGAGCGCTGAACATCGCCGTGGACGCGCTGTACGGGCCGTCGCTGGACCCACTGCGTTTGGCGCACGAGTGGCTGGTGTCCGACACGCCAGTGACGCAGCACCGCGCCGCCGGTCGGCGCGTCGGCGACAGTCTCGCCGAGGAACTCGAGCGCCGGGTCATCGAGCTTCGTCACCTGGACGACACCGTCGGCGGACGCGATCTGCATCCGTTGGTCCAGCGCGAGCTGGCCGAGGCTGCTGAAGTCGTGAGCGGTGGAAGCTACACCGAGCAGGTTGGCCGACGACTGCGCGTGGTAGTCGGCGAGCTCGCGCAGCTGGCCGGCTGGGTAGCCAGCGACGCCGGAGCATACGTGCAGGCCGAACGCACGTACCTCGATGGTGTTTCCGCAGCTCGCGAAGCCGGAGATCATGCGCTGGTCGGGCAGCTGTTCTCGTCGCTGGCGTACCAGATGGCCAACGTGGGCGACCCGGCCGACGCCCAGCTGCTCGCCAGGAGCGCCGTGACCGGCGCCCGGCGAGCCTCGCCAGTGGTCCGCACTCTCCTGCTTGAACGCCTGGCCTGGGCTAGTGCACGAGCCCGCGACCGGGAAGCCGCCCTGCGAGCGCTGGATGAGGTGAGCATCGCCTATGACCAGCGGACAGTCGACGTTCCGGAACCCGAATGGGTGTATTGGATGTCGCGGGACGAGATCGACGTCATGGCGGGCCGGTGCCTGATCGAGCTGGGCGATCCGGTATCGGCGGCGCCGCTGCTCACGGCTGCGATCGACCGCTACGACCACGCGCACGCCCGCGAGGTGGCGCTGTACCGCACGTGGCTGGCCGAGTCCTACGGGCGTGTTGGCGAGCTGGACGCGGCGCGCGCCGCTCTCGCCGACGCGAGAGCTGCCTCCTCGGGTGTCAACTCCACGAGGCTTGCGCGCCGAATGAGTGAGGTCGAGCTGCTCATCCGGGACTGAGAAGTATTCGCTGTGGAACACCGGGATCGCCTCGTTCGTTGCTTGCGGTTGCATTGGCGACACCCCGACGACCGGGGATTCATCACGGCGAACATGAGATTGTGTGTGCGGGAGTTCGCCCGTGACCTCCGGAGGCGAGAGGAAGATCAACCGGCTGCCGGGGGTGTCGCGAAGGAACGTATTTCAGTTACTCGTCGGTAACCCGAACTGTCAGTTCGGGTAGGTGACGGCGATCGTTTGCCCTAGACCGGCAGGCCGAGGCGGCTGGCGAACTGTGAGGCGGCTGCTGATTCGGTTCGTCGTCCGCGTTCCATGACAGTGCGGATGAGTGTGTGCGCCGCGGGCCGGAACCGGACGTCTTCCGGTGCGTCGGTCTCCGCGGTCGTCAGCAGGGCCAGTGTCTGGGCGAACTCGCGTCGCTGCGCGTAGCCCTTGGCCTGGTCCAGTAGGAACGCCACCCGTCGTTCGATCGACGGCGACCGCTCGTGGTCGATCTTGGCTGCCAGCCGCAAGCCTTCGACGGCTTCGCCGGACTCGACTTCGATCGAGACGGCGTACATGGCCACGTTGGTCGGGCCGAATGCTGTCCAGCAGACGTTGCAGTCGCCGACTCGCTCAGCCAGCGGTGCGGCCTGGCGAAGCCGGTCTCGACCAGTCCAGGAATCGCCGGCGCGGACGGCCGCTACCGCAGCGATGAGCAAGAGCGCGCCGGAGAGCGCCGCAGCGTCGAGGTGGTCCGGACCGAGCGCGGCCCGAAGATCGGCGAGTGCCTTCATAGCTTCATCTTCGGCGGCTTCGGCCTGGCCGTCGGCGAGCATGACCTGAATGAGGTTCCACCGTGCTCCGGCCAACCGGACCGGATCATCCGCCTGCTCGGCGGCCCGCTGGGCGCGGTCGGCAGCCAGGAGCGACAGGTCAACGCGGCCGACGCGTTTCGTGACAGTCCGGAGGAGGCCGTAGAGGTCGGCCGCAACGGCCTGAGCCTGTCGCTGGTGTCTACCCGACGTACCGCGGATCGTTGCTTCGGTCGCTGCGATGAGATCCGGCAAATCAGTGGTCAGTTCGCTGTAGCGATGGCCGGACGTCTGCCAAGCGGTCCATGCCTCGCACACTTGGCGGCCGAGTTCGTTGACCGGCGCCGGGTTGGCCGCCACGCGCGTGGTCATGGCGCGGTAGATCGCGTCAGCCGTGACGCTGGAGGCGTGCCGGGTTGGCGTCGCCGGGTGGTTGCTCAGCAGATCGCCCGGCTCGACGCGCAGGACTTGGGCCAGTTGAGCGAGTACCGGAATTGTGGGCGGCTTCTGGCCACGCTCGATCTGGTAGAGGTAGTCCGGCGTAATGCCAGTCAGCCCGGCGACGACCGTTTTCGTCTGGTGGGCGGCCGTGCGGTAGAACCGCACGCGGTCACCCACCATCCGCGCCAACTGGTCGTTCACGATCCCGCGTCGCCTCCCGCTAGGCTTCTGACCAGGTCGAATGGTATCGCGCCGCGCCTAATCCGTCACGGATGGCACACTCACGGTATGACTACGCCTGACGCTGCGCCTCGGACCTTGGTGCTGTGGGACATCGACCACACCCTTATCGAGACGCGAGGTGTCGGGCGGGCGATCTATGACCGGGCGTTTCCGGCGGCGACTGGCAAGCCCCTGGCCAAGCTGGCGAAGATCACGGGTCGGACCGAGCTGGACATCATGGCCGAGTCGCTGAAGGTCAACGGGCTGGAAGCGACAGATCAGGCCGTCCGGAAGCTGGCCGACGCCCTGGTGCAGGGATACGAGGATGCTCGCGAAGAGCTGGCCATCACCGGACGGGCATTGCCTGGCGCACGCGAAACGCTCGAGCGATTCGCGGCCGACCGGTCGATCCACCAGGCGATCCTCACTGGCAACCTACGTAAAGTCGCACGCATCAAGCTGGAGGCCTTCGGACTGGCCGCCTTCCTGGACTTCGACAGCAGTGCCTTTGGCGACGACCACGCCGAGCGGTCGGAGCTGATCCAGGTCGCCCGACAGCGAGCCGAGGCCCGAACCGGCGCGCCTTTCGACGATGAGCACGTCGTGCTAATCGGGGACACGCCGAACGACGTGAAGGCTGGGCTGACTGCCGGAGTGCGAGTCATTGGGGTGGCGACTGGCAAGACTAGCGGAGCAGAGCTGCGAGATGCCGGCGCTGCTCACGTAGTCGGTTCGCTGGCGGCAATCCGAAATTCGAGCCTGTGCTAGTGGCGGTGTGGCTTTATTGAGTCGGCTCCCGTGAAAAAAAGTGCGTTGCGGTCACTCGTGCAAAGTACAGTGTCACGCTTGTAATTCCTTAACGGGTTGGCGCGCTAATGGTTTAGCTCGCTGTTATCGGTAGAACGCGAGGATGTGAAGCAGCGCGACCTGCGACGCGGCGCCGAGGATCTCACCTTTCATGATTCGGTCTCTGACCGTGTCGAGTTGAATCCACGCCACCCGCGCCGCTTCGTTGATGTCCACGGGTTCACCGATGTACTCGGACCGTCGAGCCACGTACAATAGGTTCTCGGCGTCAGCACTTCCCACAAGCGGCTGCAACGAGCCGAGAGGCTCGACATCGAGCGGTCGCCATCCGGTCTCTTCTTCGACCTCTCGCGCCGCGGTCACGGCGGGGTCTTCTTCCGGGTCGACGTAACCCCCTGGCAACTCCCACACCCATCGGTCGATGATGAACCGGTGTCGCCAGAGCATCAATACCCGGTCCTGATCGTCGAGAACGGCCATCATCGCGGCCTTGCGGATGCGGAACACCCACTGCTCGAAGGTCACTCCCTCAGGTAGCTCGACTGAGGCGATGCTGACGCGGTCACGGCGTGTGTCGTCTACCAGGCGTTCGCCGTGGATCTTCCAGCGCGTCGATTCTCGCTTGTCAGGATCTGTCGCCACGAAATAGATGCTACGGAGGGTGGTGGCTCGCCAGTTGACGCGGTACCGGTCGACGCCGACGATCGGCGACATGCCGGCTCTGCTGGGCGTCTATGCGACACTAGTCGTCGAAGCCTCAACCCACCGCAGATAGGCCGCCGAGCCACGGACGAGCTCGACCGCGGTCACTTCTGGCTTGTCCACTGGTGCTGCTCGACGATGTGCGCGCTTCGAGTTCGGTGTAGCGGGCGTCGGTGGTCTTGAACGTTACGTTCCACTCTTCGCCCTCGCCCTGCTCGCCGAGGTGCCAGGAGAACGACGCAACTGGACCGGTGACCTGCGCGGTGGCCGCCAGGTGCGCGGCCAGCGCCGATATAGCGATCTTTGCGGCTGAGGCTCGGTCTGGGGGTGTTGTGGTCACGAGAAGGTGAACGGTCATGCAGCGAGCTTATGACCGCATCGAAGCGGCGACAGGCTGACACCCTGTCGCGTCTGGCGGCCATCCGAGACCCTTGCTCCCGCCGCCCGTCGAACTCGAAAGGCTGGCCGTCCGGCCTGGTCACCGCGATGTGGATATCAGAACGTCGAGGTACGCTGAGAAAATTCTTCAGTGAAGCTGCCAGCACGCTGGAAGCGCCACCCGCGCCGACTGCGGCGATCAGGACGTCCGATGCGGCTCCCAACTCGCCCGGCTCAGGCTCCGCAGGCGCGAATCGCACTGCACCGCGCAACTCGACATCCCGCGACAGCCAGTCGAACAACTCTTCCAGGTCCGCGACGGGATCCTTGCCCTGCACGGACAGCAACAGCTCCACTCACCCTACTCAGCGACGTCCGGTGGCCGAGCCAGTGCTCCCACCTCACCGCGCACCCGGGGAGAACTTAACCGCGAAGATCGCCCTCTCCCGGACTCGTTGACCAATTCCCCGTCCATGACCGCGTCGTAGATCGGCGTGGCCTCAGCTGTGACCGTGTCCTGCTCATCCGGATCGACAGAAGAGCCGACCTGGCACTCGGCGGCCACGATCTCGTGCTCCTCGCCGAGGGCATCGCGTCCCGCGTATGCCGGTTCCAGCGCCTGCTGACAGATCTGCAGGAGTGGCTCCGCTTCGGCAATACTCGGTCGACGGCTACGATCCTTCGTCACGGTCGGCCCTTTCCATGAAGGCGCCGCATCAGGACAGCAGACTTTCGGTCACCAGCGTCTTCGAAGGCGGCAGCGGCCTCACGCCAGGCATCGACTGCTTCGTCGAATTGGCCTAACCCACGCAATGCGCTCCCGAGGTTGCTCCACGCGATGCCTTCGCCATGGCGGTCGCCCAGCTCCCGGCAGATCGAGAGGTCGTTCTGGTGGGCGGTGATCGCCTCATCGAACAGCTGCAATCCCCGCAACGCGTTCCCGAGGTTGTTCCACGCCCGTCCTTCGCCGCGGCGGTCGCCCACTTCTCGATGGATGTTGCCGGCCTGCCGGTGGGCGGTGATCGCTTCGTTGAACTGCCGTAATTCCCGCAAGGTGAGCCCGAGGTTGTTCCGTACCTGCCCTTCCCCGTGGCGGTCGCCTACTTCGCGGTGGATGTCGATGGCCTGCTGGTGTGCGGTGACTGCTTCGTCGAACCGCCGTACCTCATGCAGCGCGATCCCGAGGTTGTTCCAGGCGATGCCCTCGCCATGGCGGTCGCCTACTTCGCGGTGGATGTCGATGGCCTGCTGGTGTGCGGTGATCGCTTCGTTGAACCGTCGTACTTCCCGCAGGGCGTTCCCGAG
Source organism: Amycolatopsis sp. NPDC003731 (assembly GCF_053586895.1). Classification (NCBI taxonomy): domain Bacteria; kingdom Bacillati; phylum Actinomycetota; class Actinomycetes; order Pseudonocardiales; family Pseudonocardiaceae; genus Amycolatopsis; species Amycolatopsis sp. NPDC003731. Next base: position 7,748 of record NZ_JBSFNC010000253.1, read on the forward strand.
GTTGTTCCAGGCCTGGCCTTCGCCGCGGCGGTCGCCTACTTCGCGGTGGATGTCGATGGCCTGCTGGTGTGCGGTGACTGCTTCGTCGAACCGCCGTACTTCGCGCAGCGCGATCCCGAGGTTGTTCCAGGCGATGCCCTCGCCATGGCGGTCGCCTACTTCGCGGTGGATGTCGATGGCCTGCTGGTGTGCGGTGATC
>NZ_JBSFNC010000254.1:0-7848 GCF_053586895.1 Amycolatopsis sp. NPDC003731
CAGCGGCAAGAGGGTCTTTGGTTTTCGCGTGAGATAATGCTGTTCGCACATGTCGAGATAGTTGTGGGTTGCGCAGCACCTCGGTCATGTCTTCCGCCCCGCGGCGACTACCCCGGCTTCGTCAAAGTCCTCGACGAGCACACCCTGGCCCTGCCCGACCGGCCCGGCAACAAGATCGCCGACTCCTTCTGCAACATCGCCGAGAACGACGGCGTCGGCCTGCTGTTCTTCGTCCCGGGCATGCGGGAAACCCTGCGGGTCAACGGAAGCGCGTACGTCACCGACGACCCGGACGTCCTCGCCCGGATGCGCACCGAGGCCAAGGCGCCGGAGCTGGCGATCGTCGTCGACGTCGCCGAGGTGTACTTCCACTGCGGCCGCGCGTTGATCCGGTCGCGCCTGTGGGACCCGGCGAGCCAGGCGCTCGCGGCGGAGCTGCCGTCGGCGGGCGAGATCGCCGGCGAGAAGATGAACGTCGACCCGGCGCTGCTCGACCAGCTCCTCGAAGCGGGATACCGGAAGCTGTACTGACATGCAGAAGACGACCCTGGAGCGCATCGAGCGCGTGACCGAAGACGTCGTTTCGCTGGTCCTGCGCGGCGACGAAGGCCCACTGGCGCCGTGGGAACCGGGCGCGCACATCGACCTGGAGCTGCCGAACTGGCTGACGCGGCAGTACTCGCTGTGCGGCGACCCCGGTGACCTCTCGGCCTACCGCATCGCCGTCCGCCACGACCCGCTGAGCCGCGGCGGCTCGGAGTACGTCCACCTGTTCCTGCAACCGGGGCGGACGCTGACGGTTTCCCTGCCCCGCAACCACTTCCCGCTGCGGCCCGCGCCGGAGTACCTGTTCGTGGCGGGCGGGATCGGGATCACGCCGATCCTGCCGATGCTGCGGTCCGCCGTCGCCTCCGGGGCCGCGGTGACGCTGGCGTACGCGGGCCGTCCGTTCGCCGCCGAACTCTCGTCGCGGTACGGAGACCGCGTACGGCTCGGCCGTCCGGACCTCGCGGCGCTGGCCGAGGAGTTCCCGGCGGCGGAGGTGTACTGCTGCGGCCCGGCGTCGATGGTGGACGCGGCCGAGGCGGTGTTCCCCGCGGTGCACACCGAGCGGTTCGAGCCCACCCGGCGGGCGTTCGGGCCGGACACCCCGTTCGAGGTCGGGTGCGCCCGGTCCGGGGGCACGATCCAGGTCCCGGCGGACGAATCGCTGCTGGACGCGCTGAACCACGCCGGGCGGCCGGTGCCGTCCGCGTGCCGGGAGGGCGTCTGCGGCAGTTGCGAAGTGCGGGTCGTGGCGGGCGAACCCGAGCACCGCGACGACATCGGCGCGGCGGCGGGCCGGATGTACCCGTGCGTGTCCCGCGCGCTGTCCCCGCGGCTCGTGCTGGACGTCTGATGATCCCGAAGGTGCGCCGCCCCCGGACGCGGCGGATGATCACCCTGGAAGTCCGTGCGACCGCCGCACCCAGCCCGGCGTTCCGCACCATCACCCTCGGCGGTCCCGGGCTGGCGGAGTTCGAGCCGGCCGGCGACGACCAGGCGGTGCGGCTGTTCTTCCCGCGCGTGGGTCAGGATCGGCTCCGCATGCCCACGCTGGACAACGAGGGCTGGATGGCCGAACTGCTCGTGCTGCCGAAGTCCCGCCGCCCGTGGGTCCGCAACTACACGATCCGGCGGGCCAGGTCCGGCGAGATCGACATCGAGTTCGCCCTCCACGACGGCGACGCTCCCGCGGCCGACTGGGCGCGTCGGGTGCGCCCTGGCGATCCGGCCGGCGTCTTCGACCTCGGCGTCAGCTACCTGCCGCCGCCCGGGGTGCCGTGGCAGCTGCTGGCCGGGGACGAGAGCGCGCTCCCCGCGATCCTGGCGATCCTCGAGCACGCCGGGGACGACCTCGTGGCGGAGGTGTTCCTGGAAGTGCCCTCCCCGGCGGACGTGCGCGAGATCGAGGCACCGCCCGGGGCACGGGTGCACTGGCTGCCCCGCGCGGAGCCCGGCCGGCGTCCGGGCGCGCTCGCCCTGGAGACGATCCGGGACGCCGTCCTGCCGTCCGGGCCCGCCTACGCGTGGGTCGCCGGGGAGGCCGCGCTGGCGACGGGCGTGCGCCGCCACCTGGTGCGAGACCGCGGCTGGCCGAAGGCGGACATCGCATTCCTCGGCTACTGGCGCCACGGCCGCGCGGCGCCCGGCTGAGCCACCGGCCACACGACACGCGTGATTCAAGGGTCAGCACGCGTGATTCAAAAGCCAGCACGCGTGATTGGAGGGTCGACACGGCGAACCGGCCGGCGCAGCTCGTGTCGACCTTTCAATCACGCGTGTCGACCTCCTGATCACGCGTGTCGGCTGTTCCGTCACGGGGTGGTGGTCACCTTGGTGAGGGTCACCGGGGTCCGGGGCGGGCCGCTGCCGTCGCCGATGCCGGGTTTGGCCCGGTCGATTCCGGCTCGGGCGATGGTGTCGAGGGTTTCCAGGCCTACGTCGTCGATGCTGCCGAAGACCGTGTACTCGGGCGGGATGTCGATGTCGCCGAAGACCAGGAAGAACTGGGAGCCGCCGGAGTCCGGGGCCGCGGTCTTCGCCATCGCAAGGACGCCGCGGCCGTACGTCAGGCCGGGGAACAGCTCGTCGCGGATCGTGTAGCCCGGGCCGCCGGTGCCGTCGCCGACCGGGTCGCCGCACTGCAGCATCTGCAGCCCTGTGGTGACCGACAGGCGGTGGCACGACGTGCCGTCGTAGAAGCCCTGCCGGGCCAGGCTCAGGAAGTTGACCACCGTGCACGGCGCCAGCGCGCGGTCCAGCGTGAGCCCGATGTCGCCCGCGGACGTCGCCAGCCGCACGTCGACCGTACCCGAAGACGGCGCCGGGCCGTCGGGCGGCAGCGCCACCTTCTTCGGGGCCGGTGAGCCGGTGTCCGGGGTGAACGCGCAGGTCACCGGGTCGGCCAGCGGCTTGACCCGCTTCGGCATCGGCGCCCGGCCGCCGGGGATCGAGCCCGGCGTCCCGGGCGCGGCCGCCGAACTCGAAGTCGACGGCGACGGCGTCGTGGTCCGGAACGCGCCGCCGGCCTGGCCGTCCGGCTCGCGCAGGAACCCCGGGTAGCCCCAGGCCAGGAAGGCCAGCGCCATCACCACGACGATCACGACCGACCCGGTGATCACCACGATCGCCAACGTCGACGACCGCTTCGGCGGCACCGGGGGCTGCCACGGCGGACAACCGTACGGCGGCCCGGGTCTGCCGTCCGGCTCGCTCATCCACGCTCCCCTCGTCGGAGAGCACACCCTACTGCCGTCGGAACCGGGCGGAAACGCCGATCAGGGCAGGCCCCACGGCGCGCTCGGCCCGCCCGGCGCCACCGGCCGGACGCCGAAGTCGGGCCGATCCCCCTTCCGGTACACCAACGCGTCCTCACCGCGCCCGAGCTCGACCTGGACGTCCCCACCGGCCAGCCGCCGCCAGCGACGCGCCCGGCCGCGCGCGTCGGTCACCACCAGCTCGCCGTCGATGCCCGGCCGCAGCACGCACGGCGCCCCGGCCTCGCTGTGCACCTTCAGCCAGCGCGTCTTCCCGCCGGTGCGGGACGCGCTGAGCAGGAACGCGCCTTCGGTGCGGAAGTCGCGCAGGGCGACGTCGCCCCAGGCCGCCGGCACCGCCGGGAACAGCCGCAGCACGCCACCCCAGCTCTGCACCAGCATGTCCTGGAGGGACTTCGCCGCCGACAGCGGCGTCTCGATGACCGGCCCGGACTCCTTGTACATCGTGTTCGGCTGGATGTACCGCCGCTGCAGCTCGCCGAGGTAGAACGCGGCCTGCTCGCCGCGCAGCATCTGCGCCGAGATCGACGCCGCCCCGGTGAACGTGTAGCCCTGCAGCGCGCCCTCGAAGCCGACCCAGTGGTTCAGCGACGTCTCGATGATCGCCCGGTGCTCCGGCTGTTCCCAGGTGACGTCGTAGAGCGGGTAGATCTGCAGCAGGTGCGAGTAGTGCCGGTGCGACTTCGCGAACGGCACCCCGGCGCCGATCATGTAGCCGTTGCCGTCGGCCGGGTAGCCGACGAGGTTCGCCAGCACGTCCCGCCAGCGCGGCGCCAGCGGATCGCCGGGCACGTGCTGCAGCAGCGTCTTGCAGCCCCAGCGGATCAGCGAGAGGTCGTAGTTGCAGTCGGGGGCGTTGACACCGTACTCGGGCGAGAACGTCGGCGGCAGGTGGAGCTTGCCGTCCGGCCCGGGCGCGAGGAAGTGCAGGTAGTAGTTGATCGCCCTGCGCAGCAACGGAATCAGCGTGCCCTGGAGCAATACGTGATCGAGAGTGTGCCGGTAGGACAGCCACACGTTGTGCAGCGCCCAGGTGAGGTTGCCGACCTCCGGCGTCGGCGTGTCCTGCCCCGGGATCCCGACCGGGAACCCGCTGGTCGCGTTCGAAACGCCGTTGAGCAGCGTCATGTCCGTCGTCCGCGGGATCCCGGCAGAGTCGGCTTGATACGGAGAAGCGACCTGCGAAGTCAGGTTGGCCCGGTACTTGTCCAGTGCGTAGCTGACGGCGTCGAGCTCCAGGTGGTTGGAGCCGTGGATCAGCCAGTACTCGAGCTGGACGTTGAGGTTCCACCACGTCGCCGGCCACGGCGTGTTCTCCAGCCACGGCCCGGACGTCGCCATCACCGGCGCCTCGCGCCGCGCCGCCGAAGCCACCTTGTACAGCTGGATCCAGTAGAAGCTCTGGAGCCGGGTGTCCGGAATGGACAGGAAGCTCTGCCGGTAGTAGTCGTGCCACCAGCGCCGGTGGTCCTGGGTCAGCGCGGCGAACGGAAGCGCCCGGCGGACCGTGCCCAGCGCCCGCGCGGCCGACGTCTTTTCGGGGTGCGACCACGCCACCGACGTGTACAGCGTGCGGGCGCCGCCGCGCGTGACCTCCCGCCAGGCCGTCACGTGCTCGCCGCCGGCCAGCAGCGGCTGGACGGCCAGCCGCGCGTCACCGCTGCCCGACAGCTGCACCGGCGGGTTCGCGGTGTACCCGGCCGGCGGGGGCTTGTTCCACACCGGATCGGCCCGCGGGCTGACCGCGACCGCCGGGTGGAACACCCACTTGAACCCGCGCTCCCCTTCCGACGGGCGGATTTCGACGGCCAGCAGTGACTGTCCGGTGTGGACGATCGCCCGCAGGCTCAGGCTGCCGGCGGACGTCGTGATCGTGCCGGTCAGCTCGGCGTTCCACAGGTCCATCCGCCAGTCGATCGCGGTGATCGCGCCGGCCGGTTCGAGCGTGAAGTACCCGATCGGCAGCCGGGCCAGGCCGAACAGCGAGCCGAACTCCGGGCGGTGGTCCTGCACCTGGCTGTGCTGGACGTTGAACCGGATCGCGTTCTGCCCCGGCTCGGCGTAGATGCCGGAGCCGAGAAAGCCGTTGCCCAGGAACGGGCCCTCGTACCAGGTCTTCGGCAGCCGCCGCCAGTACAGGTCCGCGGTGCCCAGGAACCCGGCCCAGCCGAAGTCGTCGCCGCCGGGTGCCGCGTCGGCGAATCCCGGGGTCAAGCCGGCGGCGGCGATCCCGGCGAGCGCCCCGCCGAGCACGGTCCTGCGGGTGATGTCCATTCGACCTCCTCGTCGAAGAGCGGTTCAGCTCGGCAGGCCCCACGCGGGTGCGGGGCCGAGCGCGGGGACGTCCCGCGGCCCGGAGTCCGGCCGCCCGCCCCGCGGGGTGACGACGGCGGTGCCGCCGCGGCGCAGCCCGATCGCGATCCGCCCGGGCCCGGCCGCGCGCCACGGCAGCCGGCGCCCGCGCTCGTCGCGGACGTCGACGTCCCCGGCGACGCCGTGCTGCAGGACCAGGGGCTCGCCGGCTTCGCTGTGCACGCGGACGAATTCGGTCGTGCCGTCACGGCGGGAAGCGTCCACGAGGAACGCGCCTTCCGCGCGCAGGCCGGCGATCGAGGCGTCCCGCCAGGTCGCCGAAACCGACGGGAAGACCTTCAGCACCCCGCCGGAGCCCTGCATCAGCATGTCCACCACGGACTGTGCGGCGGTGATCGGGCTTTCGATCGCGAAGTTGGAGCCCTCGCGGTACATCGTGTTCGCGGTCAGCTCGGTGTCGGCGACGATGTTCCGGTCGAGGAAGAACTTCAGGTACCGCAAGGCTTCCTCGGGCGCGTCCATCACCGACTTCATCGACGACGCGGCCGCGTAGCTGTAGCCGTGCCAGGCGGATTGGTCGGCCGCCCAGTGGGTGAAGGTGCGCGTCATGAGGTCGCGGTCGCCGGGTGCGTCCCAGACCTTCTCGCGCAGCGGGTACAGCCACAACAGGTGCGAGAAGTGCCGGTGGGACGCGGCCAGCGGGACGCCGTCACCGATCAGCACGCCGTCGGCCGGATCTTCGTGGTACGGCACGAGCTTCGCGCTGATCTCCCGCCAGATCGGCACGCGCGGTTCGTCGAGGCACAGGATCCGGGCGGTGTCGACGAGCGTCCGGGCCGCCCACCGGATGAGCGACAGGTCGTAGGTGCAGTCGGGCGCGTCGGCGTACTCCGGCGAGCGGGTCAGCGGCAGGTGCAGCGCCCCGTCCGGGCCGGTGACCAGGAAGTGGCGGTAGAAGTTCAGCGCCTTGGCCAGCGTCGGGTACAGGACGTCGCGCAGCACGCGCTTGTCCATGTGGTGCCGGTAGGCCAGCCAGACGTTGTGCAGGCCCCACAACAGGTTCCCGGTCTGGTCGGTCTTGGACGTCGTCCCGGGGACGCCGACCGAGCGCGTGCCGCCGGGCCGCAGCCGCCAGTCGCCCGGGTGCGAAAGAGCGTAGGTGTCGCCGTCGCGGTACGCGGGCGGGACGGACACCTCGAGGTTCGCGTGGTCGCGCCGGAACGTCTCGGTCACGGCGTCGAGTTCGGGGTGGTTGGTGCTGTTGACGATCGGGTAGGTGACCTGGACGTTGAGGTTCCACCAGACGGCGGTCCAGCTGTTGCCGACCTCGGGGAACCACGGCCCCCACTCGGAGACGACCGGCCCGCCGGCCCGGGTGGCGGCGGCGATCTTGTACAGCTGGATCCAGTAGAACCGCTGCACCTGCTTGTCCGGCACCGAAACGAAGCTGCGCCGGTGGTAGTCGTTCCACCAGCGGCGATGGCGGGCGAGCAGCGCGTCCGGGCGGGCGGCAAGCGCTTTCTGCACGGCGTTGCGCGCGTCCGCGGTGTGCGTGGTGCCCGGGAAGCTGTAGGCGACCGTGGCGGCGAGGAGCCGTTTCGTGCCGATCGCGCGTTCCTGCCACGCGGTGGTGTACCCGCCCCCGGCCAGCATGGGCTGCGCGCAGAAGCCGGCACCGAGCTCGGGCGCGGGGTTGGCGACGTACTCGGGCGGCTTGCGGACGGTCCGGGTGGTGGCGGATTCGAGCGGCTGGAACGCCCAGGCGGCGGCGGCTTCCCCGGCGCTGGGCGTCAGCGAGACGAGCAGCACGCCGAGGTCGTTGTGCACGACGGCGGAGAAGGCGACCGAGCCCTGAGTGGTGGTGATGGTGCCGCCGAGCTCGGCGTTGTAGAGGTCGAGCGTCCAGTCGACGGCGGTGATCGCGCCGGCCAGGGTCAGCGTGAGGTACCCGATGGGCAGGCGGGACAGCCCGATGCCGGCCTCCCACTGGATGCGCTGGTCCTGCACCTGGGTGTGGCTCAGCATGAACTTGAGGACCTGCGGGGTCTTGCCGGCGTAGACCTGGACGCCGAGGTAACCGTTGGCGAGGAACGGGCCTTCCTGCCAGTTCTTCGGCAGCCGCCGCCAGACCATCCGCGCATCTCGGGCGACGTCCCGGTACGGGTCGCCGCCGGCGCATCGCGCGCTCGGGCCTGGTGTTCGGCGGCGCGATCGG
>NZ_JBSFNC010000255.1:0-7533 GCF_053586895.1 Amycolatopsis sp. NPDC003731
GGTGCCGGGCGGTTCCCGCCATCCGCACGGCCGCGAACGTCGCGAATGACTCATTCGGGACGTGCGAGGTCCCGGATGAGTCATTCGCGGCACGCGGCGGGGTGCCGTCCGCGTGACCGTCCGGGCGCGGCGCGTGTCGTGATCGTTTCCGCCCGAAGGAGCCGCGCGTCGGTGCACTCCCGCGGCCCCGCCGAGGCGCACAATCGAGCCCGGCGAGTGCGGGATAAGGTGGGAGACCCGGGCGCGCCGGTCCGATCCACCTAGGGGAGGTTTTCGCTGGTGTCGAACGATTCCTTCGTCCACCTGCACGTCCACACCGAGTACTCGATGCTCGACGGTGCGGCGAAGATCGCCCCCCTCTTCGCGGAGGCCGCGCGCCTCGGCATGCCCGCGGTCGGCATGACCGACCACGGCAACATGTACGGCGGCGACGAGTTCTACCAGCAGTCCAAGAAGGCCGGGATCAAGCCGATCATCGGCATCGAGGCCTACATCGCGCCGGAGAGCCGGTTCCACAAGAAGCCCGTCTTCTGGGGTCAGGCCAACCAGCGCGGCTCGGACGAGTTCGGTGAGGGCGGCGACGTCTCCGGTGGCGGTGCGTACACGCACATGACCATGCTCGCCTCGAACGCGACCGGGCTGCGGAACCTCTTCAAGCTGTCCTCGCTGGCCAGCATGCAGGGCTACTACCGCAAGCCCCGGATGGACCGCGAGCTGATCTCCGAGAACCACTCGGGGATCATCGCCACCACCGGCTGCCCGTCGGGCGAGGTGCAGACCCGGCTGCGGCTGGGCCAGCGCGAGGAGGCCATCCAGGCCGCGTCCGACTACAAGGACATCTTCGGCGCGGACAACTTCTTCCTCGAGCTGATGGACCACGGCCTGCCGATCGAGCGGTCGGTCCGCGAGGGCCTCCTCGAGATCGGCCGGCTGCTCGACCTCAAGCCGATCGCCACCAACGACTCGCACTACGTCACCAAGGACCAGGCGGACACGCACTCGGCGCTGCTGTGCGTCCAGGCCGGCAAGACCCTCAACGACCCGACCCGGTTCAAGTTCGACGGCGACGGCTACTACCTCAAGTCCGCCGCCGAGATGCGCGAGTACTGGGACAAGGAGGTCCCGGGCGCGGCCGACACGACGCTGATGATCGCCGAGCGCGTCGAGTCCTACGAAGAGGTGTACGCGCACAAGGACCGGCTGCCGTTCTTCGAGGTGCCGGAGGGCTACGACCAGGGCAGCTGGCTGCGCGAAGAGGTCCAGCGCGGCCTCGAGTGGCGCTTCCCGGACGGCGTGCCGGACCCCTACTACAACGAGCGCATCGAGATCGAGCTCGACGTCATCATCGGGAAGGGCTTCCCGGCCTACTTCCTGATCGTCGCCGACCTCATCAGCTACGCCCGCCGCGTCGGCATCCGGGTCGGCCCCGGCCGTGGTTCGGCCGCCGGCTCGCTGGTCGCCTACGTCCTCGGTATCACCAACCTGGACCCGATCCCGCAGAAGCTGCTGTTCGAGCGGTTCCTCAACCCCGAGCGCGTCTCGATGCCCGACATCGACATCGACTTCGACGACCGCCGGCGCGGCGAGATGATCCGGTACGCCACCGAGAAGTACGGCGCGGACAAGGTCGCCCAGGTCATCACCTTCGGCACCATTAAAACCAAAGCGGCGATCAAGGACTCCGCGCGCGTCCACTTCGGCCAGCCCGGGTACGCGATCGCGGACAAGATCTCCAAGGCGCTGCCGCCGCCGATCATGGCGAAGGACATCCCGCTCTCGGGCATCGTCGACTCGAAGCACGAGCGCTACGGCGAGGCCGCCGAGGTCCGCGCGCTGGTCGAGACCGACGAAGAGTGCAAGACGATCTTCGAGACCGCCCGCGGCCTCGAGGGCCTGATCCGCAACGCGGGCGTGCACGCCTGTGCGGTCATCATGTCGTGCGACCCGCTGACCGACGCGATCCCGCTCTGGCAGCGCGACGACGGCTCGATCATCACCGGCTGGGACTACCCGTCGTGCGAGGCCATCGGCCTGCTGAAGATGGACTTCCTGGGCCTGCGGAACCTCACCGTCATCGGTGACGCGATCGACAACATCAAGGCCAACCGCGGGATCGACATCGACCTCGACACCCTCGGCGTCGACGACCCGGAGACGTACAAGCTGCTGGCCCGGGGCGACACGCTCGGCGTGTTCCAGCTGGACGGCGGCCCCATGCGCGACCTGCTCCGCCGCATGGAGCCCACGGTGTTCGACGACATCGTCGCGGTCGGCGCGCTCTACCGCCCCGGCCCGATGGGCATGAACGCGCACAACGACTACGCCGACCGGAAGAACAACCGGCAGAAGGTCAAGCCGATCCACCCGGAGCTCGACGAGCCGCTGCGGGAGATCCTGGCCGACACCTACGGCCTGATCGTGTACCAAGAGCAGATCATGCACATCGGCCAGAAGGTGGCCGGGTACACGATGGGGCGGGCAGATGTTCTGCGCCGCGCGATGGGCAAGAAGAAGAAGGAAGTCCTCGACCTCGAGTACGAGGGCTTCGAAGCCGGGATGAAGGCCAGCGACCTGGTCCCGGGCGGGTTCTCCGCCGAGGCCGTCAAGGCGCTCTGGGACACGATCCTCCCGTTCGCCGGCTACGCGTTCAACAAGAGCCACGCGGCCGCGTACGGCCTGGTCTCCTACTGGACCGCGTACCTCAAGGCGAACTTCACGCCCGAGTACATGGCCGCGCTGCTCACCTCGGTGGGTGACAACAAGGACAAGTCGGCGGTCTACCTGTCCGAGTGCCGCCGGCTCGGCATCAAGGTGCTGCCGCCGGACGTCAACGAATCGGCCCTGCGCTTCGCGGCCGTCGGGGACGACATCCGCTTCGGGCTGGGTGCCGTCCGCAACGTCGGCGCGAACGTCGTCGAGTCGATCATCAAGACCCGCGAGGAGAAGGGCAAGTACGCGTCCTTCACCGACTTCCTCGACAAGTCCGAGCTCGTGGCCTGCAACAAGCGGGTGATCGAGTCGCTGATCAAGGCGGGCGGGTTCGACTCGCTCGGCCACACGCGGCTGTCGATGATCCAGGTCCACGAAGACGCGGTCGAAGCCGTCGTCCCGCTCAAGCGCCAGGAGGCGATGGGCCAGTTCGACCTGTTCGGCTTCGGCGGCGACGAGGGGGAGGCGGCGCCGTCGTCGTCCCCGCTCGCGCACCTGAAGTTCGGCGAGGAGGAGTACCCGCGCAAGCAGCTGCTCGCCTACGAGCGCGAGATGCTCGGCCTCTACGTCTCGGCGCACCCGCTGGACGGCGCCGAGCGGATCCTGCGCAAGCACGCGCCCAAGCCGATCGCGAGCATCCTCAACGACCCGCCGAAGGAAGGTGAGCTCGTGATCTCCGGGCTGATCACCTCCCTCGAGCGGCGGGTCAACAAGAAGGGCGAGCCCTGGGCGATCTGCACGGTGGAGGACATGGACGCCTCCCTGGAGGTGCTGTTCTTCCCGAAGTCGTACGCGCTCTTCGCGAGTGAGCTGATCGAGGACAACGCGGTGCTGGTCAAGGGCCGGGTGAACTGGCGCGAGGACAAGATGTCGGTCTTCGGCGGCGGCCTGGCCACGCTGGACCTGTCCGAGGTCGGCACCGGCAACGGCGACGACGAGCCGCCGCTGGTCCTGCTGGCCGCGGCCGAGAAGATCGACCAGTCGGTGGTGAGCGAGCTGCGGTCGACGCTGCTCGCCCACAAGGGGGAGACCCCGGTGCACCTCAAGCTGGTGGGCAAGAACCAGACGGTCTTCGCGCTGTACGACTACCCGGTCAAGGTCAGCTCGATGCTGATCGGCGAGCTGAAGGGCATCCGCGGGATCACCGCGTCGACGTGACGTTCCGCGAGGCGGGATCCGGGCGCACAGCGCGCGCGGATCCCGCCTTTCGTGTTTGCTGGACAGGATGACGTACGAACCCGACCCCCGCCGCTGGAAAGCGCTTGCCGTCTCGCTGACGGCCGGGTTCATGGGCTTGCTCGACGTCAGCATCGTCAACGTCGCTCTCCCCTCGATGCAGGCCGGCCTGCACGCGAGCAGCGGCGGGATCCGCTGGGTCGTCTCCGGCTACGCGCTGGCGTTCGGCCTGGTCCTGGTCACCGGCGGCCGCCTCGGGGACGCGTTCGGCCGGCGGAACATGTTCCTCGGCGCCCTCGCCGCGTTCGTCCTCACCAGCGCGCTGGCCGGCGCGGCCCCGAACGAGCTCACGCTGGTCATCGCGCGGCTCGCCCAGGGGGTCGCGGCGGGCATGCTGACCCCGCAGAACACCGGCCTGATCCAGGACCTCTTCCGCGGCGCCGAGCGCGGCCGCGCGTTCGGGATGTTCGGCGCGGTCGTCGGGATCTCCACGGCGGTCGGCCCGATCCTCGGGGGCGCGATCATCGCGCTCTTCGGCGCGGAGGACGGCTGGCGCTGGGTGTTCTACGTCAACGTCCCGATCGGCGTGCTGGCGTTCGCCCTGGCCCTGCGGCTGCTGCCACGGAGTGAGAAGAAGCAGCTCCGGATCCGGTCGGAGATCGACTTCGTCGGGATCGGGCTGCTGGCCGTGGCCGTCCTCGGCGTGCTGCTCCCGGTCGTCGAATCCGACCAGGGCGGTCTCGCCCGGCTGTGGTGGCTGTTCCCCGTTGCGCTCGTCTTCGGGGTCGTGTTCGTGCGCTGGGAGCACTCGGTGGTCCGGCGCGGGCGGTCGCCGCTGCTGGACACCCGCCTGTTCACCGGCACCCCCGGCTACGCGGCCGGCGCGGCGGTCGGTGCGCTCTACTTCTGCGGCTTCGCCGGGATCTGGCTGGTCTTCGCGATGTACTTCCAGCAGGGCCTCGGCTATTCGCCGCTGCAGTCGGGCCTGTCGGTTACGCCGTTCGCGCTCGGGTCGGCGGTGTCGGCCGCGGTCGCCGGGCGGCTCGTGCCCCGCTACGGCCGCCGCCTCACCGTGACCGGGCTGGCCATGGTCGCCGCCGGGCTGCTGGGTGTCGCGCTGCTCGCCGAGCTGGTCCCGCCGTCGGCGTCCGGGTGGGCGTTCGCGCTGCCGCTGCTGTTCGCGGGCGTGGGCGGCGGGATGGTGATCTCGCCGAACACGACCTTGACGCTCGAGTGCGTGCCGGTCCGGATGGCCGGGGTCGCCGGCGGCGCGCTGCAGACCGGGCAGCGGATCGGCACGGCGATCGGCACCGCGGTGCTCGCGTCGGTCTTCGGCCTGGTCCTCGGCCGCGGTTATCCCGTGGCGCTCACCGTCGCGCTCGGCTGTGCGGCCGTCCTGACGTGCGGCGCGCTCGCCCTCGCGGTCGCCGAGCTCCGGGCGCGGCGGCACCGGGCGTCCGAGCAAGAGCGGGAAGCCCGGAAGGCCGAGACGTCCGCCGCGGACGTCCACCGGGGTTAGGACACTACTTTCCGCAGATTCGCGATGCTCCATCCGAGTGACGAGCGGGGAAAGACACTGGTGCTACGGAGAGCGACCGGGTAGATCTTATGGAGCCTTCACTGCGCGGCTTCGGCTACCGACAGTGGCAATCAGTCGGCCACCCGGGGATGGGGTGACCGGCTTGAGCGATCGAGGCGTCCGGAGTTCGAGGGAATGGACACACTCGGTCACCTTCCGTCCAGTGGGTGTCGGCGTCCGCGGGGGACCGTCCGGCACTCGCGGAAGGGCTGCCCATCGGTGCCCGCCGGCGCGTGACGGCGGCGGGCGGGCCCGGGTGAGGGGGAACCGGGCCCGTCCGTCTTCTTCACCCGTGTCGTGCTCGCCGCTCCCGTGCTGCTCGTGCTGGGATGATCGCGTCCGTCCGAGGCCGACGCGGGGGAGTCCCGATGACCGAACAGCCGTCCGGGACCCGGGTCTGGTACCGGCCGATGCGCTCCCGCGACCGCGGTGAGCACCACCGCGTCGCGACTCCGCTGGAACTGCTCTTCGACCTGTGTTTCGTGGTCGCCGTCGGCCAGGCCGCGGCGGCGTTGCACCACGCGCTCGCGGAGGGGCACGCCGCGCACGGCGTGACGTCGTTCGCGATGGTGTTCTTCGCGATCTGGTGGGGCTGGCTCAACTTCAGCTGGTTCGCCTCGGCGTTCGACACCGACGACGTCCCGTACCGGCTGGCCACGCTCCTGCAGATCGCCGGCGGGCTGACCATCGCGGCCGGGGTGTCCACCGCGTTCGAGGGCGACTTCCGGGTGATCGTCGCCGGGTACGTCCTGATGCGCCTGGCGATGGTGGTCCAGTGGCTGCGCGCGGCGCGGTCGGAGCCGGAGTGCCGTCCGGCCGCGCTGCGCTACGCCGCCGGGATCGTGGTGGTCCAGGTGCTGTGGATCGCGCGGCTGTGGGTGCCGGGGACGGCGGGCGCCGTCGCGTTCGTCGTGCTGGTGCTGGCGGAGCTCGCCGTGCCGGTGTGGGCCGAGAGCCGCGGCGGGACGACGTGGCACCCCCACCACATCGCCGAGCGGTACGGCCTGTTCACGCTGATCGTGCTCGGCGAGACGATCCTGAGCGCGACCAACGCGATCAAGGAGGGAACGGCCGAGCCCGGGCACATCGGAGCGCTGGTGTCACTGGCCGCGGCCGGCCTGGTGCTCGTGTTCTCGATGTGGTGGCTGTACTTCGACCGGCCGGGACACGCCCGGCTGGTCCGCCGCCCGGGCATGTTCACCTCGATGAGCTGGGGCTACGGCCACTACTTCATCTTCGCCTCCGCGGCGGCGGTCGGGGCGGGCCTCGAGGTGGCGGTGGCGTACGACACGGGCGCGCTGCACCTCCCCGGGGTGGCGGCGGCCTTGCCGACCACGGTGCCGGTCGCGGTGTTCCTGCTGAGCGTGTGGTTGCTGCACATAGGGCCGACGAACGAGTGCCGCCCGATCGCCATCGGCTTCCCGGCAACGGCGGCGCTGGTATTGGCGGCATCGTTCACGCCGGCGCCGATCCACGTGGCGGCCGTGCTGACGGCTGCGCTGGTGGTGCTGACGGTCGTCGCGACTCATGGATCTCAGCGGCCGGCTTGAGGGGAGCACCGGTCTCCGCGAGCTGCGCACCGGTCTCCCCGGCCTGACGGGCGGTCTCCGGCCGTGGGGGCGTATCGGTGCAGGTCAGAGGCCTTGCGCGAAAAAAGGTACCCCCCTGTGCAAGGGGGTTTCGGGGGCATGTAAAGTTCTCCAAGTCGCCAGGGAAACCGAGCGGCCGCCGGGAACACGAACCAAGCTCCCACGATCGTGGTAGAGTGGGTGGTCCCGAACCAGGGTGGTATCTCTGGAACAAAGCTTGAAACAAAAGCCGAAGACCAAGGCGCCTTCGCGGCGCGGCGGTCGGAAGTGTGTTGCTTGAGAACTCAACAGTGTGCTAGTGAACTAAGCCAGTAGAGCTTATATTTGAAACCCCTCGTCGGGGTTTCCTTTGAGAGCATTACATTGCCTCGATTGAATTCGAAGACATTGTTGGAGAGTTTGATCCTGGCTCAGGACGAACGCTGGCGGCGTGCTTAACACATGCAAGTCGAACGCTGAAGCACCTTCGGGTGTGGATGA
>NZ_JBSFNC010000256.1:0-7509 GCF_053586895.1 Amycolatopsis sp. NPDC003731
CCACCGTGTCGTCTCCGAGCAGGCCCAGCGCGGTCAGCACCCAGCCGCCCTTGGCCGGGAACCCTTCGCTCTCCCACGTCCCGAATGAGTCATTCGCGACCTTTCGCCGAGCCGGGCCGAGCCGAGCCGAGCCGAGCCGGGCCGGGCCGGGTCGCCTGAGTCCGGCACCGCCGCCCCGGCCGACGGCACACGAGAAGGGGCCTTCCGCTCACGGAAGGCCCCTTCTCCCTGCCCGCCCTACCATCCGGCCGCCTCGGCGACGACGCCGTAGGTGCGCCGCAGGTCGGTCATCCGGTAGATGCCGGCCTCCGGGATGCGGACGCCGTACCGGTGCTCGATCCGGGCGAGCAGCTCGATCACCACCACCGACGTGACCCCCAGATCGCCCGCGAACGACGCCGCGGCGGCCACTTCGGTCGGGGGGACCGAGAACAGGTCGGCGGCCAGCGCCGCCAGTTCGTCGAAGCGAGCCGGGACCGGAGCGGCCGGAGCGGGCGCCGCCGCGCGGCGGAACGGGCGGGGCGGGCGGGCACACCCCGCCGCCGCGACCGCGACCACCAGGTCGGCCTGGTGGCTCAGCGTCACCACGATCTCCTCCAGGCCGGCTTCTTCCGCGATCTCCGCCGCTCCGCCGCCCAGCGTCACCAACGGCGCTCCCCAGTCGTCGTTGGTGACCTCGATGTCACGCCAGCGCAGGCCCTGGCCGAAGCCACGGCCCAGCATCTTGCACGTGGCCTCCTTGACGGAAAACCGCCCGGCCAGCCGTTCCAGGGACCGTTCGGCACCCATCCGGGCGGCCTGCTCCAGCTCCACCGGCGTGAAGACCAGCGTCCGGTACCGCTGGTGCGCCGCGACCTCCGCGAACCGCGGGATCGACATCAGGTCCACGCCGATTCTCATCCACTCCGCCCCCCGAGCAGGCTCCCTCCGAGCAGATCCACAGTGGCCGCGGGCACCAGCCGCAACGCGGTGACGTCCACCGCGACCAGGGACAACCAGCCCTCGCGCAGCGGCCCGCGCGTGTGCAGCAGGACGCGCTCGCCGTCGGCGACCACCCCCTCGGCCACTGCCGCGCAGAACGCCAGCCACGCGTCGCACGGGCCGCGGCCGGTGAACCGGTGGTCACCGGTCAACGCGGGTTTTCCCTCCCCGCAGCCGGAAACAGCCAGCGGGGAGACCCCGCGGCGCACCCGGACGCCGACCGCGGCGAACCGTGGCTGGCCGCAGTCCGCGTCGGCGAACAGCGGCTCGTCGCAGATGACCGCCGTCGCCTCGCTGCCGACCGCCCACTCCAGGAGCCCGAAGACGGCCGTGCCGCCGAGCTCGTCGAGGTGCGAGAGGCCGATGTCCTCGCCCTCCCAGCCGCTGCGGTGCACGAGCCCGGCCAGGGCGGCGACGTTCGGATCGCGCAGCGGCCCGGAACGCACGAAGAACAGCGGCTGCGGCACCGCGGGCGGCCCGAGGGCGGCCAGCACCTGCGCGGTGACGTCGACGTCGTCGTCCTCCGGGATCCGGACCATCAAGCGCGACACCGGAATCCCGGCCGCGGCCAGCCGTTCCGGCGGCACCAGGTCGGCGGCTCCGGGCAACGTCGACAGCGGCACGTACTCCTCGCGCCGGGCGGAGGCGAACGCGATCGTGTCGATCCCGAGGTCAGGCATCGGCGTCTCCCGCCTGGTACCCGCGCGCCACGTGGAGGCGGTGGATGTTGCTGGTGCCCTCCATGAACTCGAACGCGTGCACGTCCCGCGTCCACTTCTCCAGCAGCGGGTGCTCGATCAGGCCGGCCGGGCCCAGTGCGGCGGACGCCCAGTGCGCGGTGCCCACCGCCAGCCCGATCGCGCCGAGCTTCGCGGCACTGGAGAGGTAGCCGCGCTCGGGGTCGCGGTCGATCCGCGCCGCCGCCTCGTACACCAGCTCGCGGCCCGCTTCGGCGCGGGCGAGGGCGAGCTGGCCGCCGGGGGCGTTCTTGCGATGCTCCAGCACGTACTCGACCATGGCGAGGGCCGTTCCCACGGCGGACGCGGCGATCCGCACCCGCATGTGGTTGAACGTCGTGATGGCGGCGAAGATCCCCCGCCGCGTCGCCGGCAGGTGGTCGCCGAGCATGCGGCCGGCGGGGATGGCGACGTCCGAAAAGGACAGTCTGCTGATGTAGGCGCCGCGCAGGCCGATCATCTCGAGCTTCTCGCCGTGCCAACCCGGCGCCGGGAGCTCGACCAGCGCCGCGCGGATCGACAGCGCGCCGCGGCCGGTGCGGCCGAACACCACGCCGACGCTGCCGCGGGCGGCGTTGCCGACGTAGCACTTGCCGCCGTGAAGCCGCCAGCCGTCGCCGTCACGCTCGAAGCGGGTCTCCATCGCCGTCGCGTCGTTGCCGCGGCCCTCTTCGGTCATCGCGAAGAACGACCAGCGGCGGCCGCCGTGCATCCGGGTGAAGAACCACTCCTGCTGCTCGGGCGTGCCGAGCAGTTCGACGAACACCCCGGCCAGGCCGGGTGACGGGCAGGCGAGGATCGCGCCGACGTCGCCGCGGGCCAGTTCGATCAGCCCGGCCACGTTCTCCAGGCACGACCCGCGTTCCATCGCGCGCAGCAACGGCGTCGACGGCAGCGACTCGCGGTACTGCGGCGGTGTGTCGGCCTGCCGGACCATCTCGAACACGGGCGAGTTGTAGTGCTCGTCCATCGCGTCCGGGTCGACGTCGATGGCCAGGGCGCGGGACCGCAGGTCGGCGGCCGCCTCTCGGCTCAGGTCGCGGACCGCGCGGACGCGGTCGCTCAGCTCGATCATGCCGGTTCTCCTTCCGGTTCCCGGTCCACCCAGGTGCCGGCCACCAGGGCCGAGACGTAGAGCGACCGCGCGGGTGAGGTGGCGAGGAAGCCGGAGGCGCCGAGGTGCTGGGCCACCCGCCAGCCCAGTTCGTCCAGCTCGCGGTGGACGTCGGCGACGGCGACCGGGTGCCGCTGCGAGCGCACCTGCGCGCGCAGCCGTTCCACCGCGGCCATCACGTCCCCCATCGCGCCGACGATCAGCTGCTTGCGGATCAGCGGTTCGTCGCCGCTGGTGCGGTTCGACAGGTGCTCGACGACGTGGTCGAGCACCGAGCGCAGCACCCCCAGCCGGACCGCGGCCAGGTGCCGGCCGAAGTCGGCCAGCTCGTAGGCGTCGCGCTCTTCGCGGGGACGGCCGGGACAGGCGAGGAAGACGATGTCCTCGCGGTCGGCCAGGCTGTGCGTGCGCACTTCGGCGCCCTCGGGGACGGCGCCGGCGGGCACGGCCGCGTACCGGCCGGGGGCCAGCCGGTCGGCCGGGGTGGCGGGCAGGGCCCGCGCGAGGCCGGCGGCGAGGCCGTCGCTGCGTGCGGTTCGCTCGCATTCGAGCAGGCTGGTGGTCACTTCTCCTCCACGACCTCGACGATCACCGACTGGAAGTAGGCGCCCTGGCCCACGGAGACCAGGGCGCAGCGCTGCCCGGGACGCAGCCGTCCGGCCGCGTCGGCGTGCTGCAGGGCGAGCAGAGAGTCGACCCCGAAGTTGTGGCCGCGCTCGGCGACCAGGTCCAGGGGGATCTTCTCGAACGGGAACCCGGACAGCCCGCTGAACGTGCGCCAGAACATCCGGTTGGACAGGTCCGGCAGCACCCAGTCCACATCGGACAGGGCGAGGCCGGCGTCCCGCGCCGCGGCGCCCACCACGGCCACGGCCTGCTCGCAGCAGACCTTGCCGAAGAGCGTGAACTCCTCCTTGGTCATCCGCAGGCTGCGGTGGAACCGCGTGTCGCGGGTGCTCGCGCCGCCGAGGTAGCGGTAACGGGCGGGCCCGTTCGCCACCACGAGGGCCGCCGCGGTGTCGCCCGCGACGGTGGTGCCCGGGATGTAGCGGCCGCGGTCGCTGGCGCTGCCCTGGTCGCCGCCGAGCACGAGCACCCGGTCGTCCGGGGCCGCGCCGGGCCGGGCCAGGTAACGCCGGGCGAGTTCGACCGAGCGCAGCACCGACGTGCAGTTCACGTGCGACACCCCGAAGAACGGGACGCCGGGCAGGCCGAGCGCGTCGCGCAGCCGGTCCGGGAACTCGCCGCACAGGTCGAGCTCGGCGATGAGCAGGGTGTGGCCGTAGAGCACCAGGCTCGCCGGCCCGCCGCCGAGCGCGGCCCGCCCGGCCTCGGCCAGGTGGTCCGCCATCCGCTCGCCCGGCGCGAGCACCGGGCTGTCGCGCAGGCCGTAGATGCGGCCGAACATGCGCCGCTCCAGGGGTTTGGCGCCCGACCGCACGAGCACGTCGTCGACGGCCTCGACCCGGCCGGGCAGCCGCACGGCGACCCGGGACAGCCCCGTGTCCATCAGTGCCCCCTCCCCAGGTCGCGCGTGTCGACCCCCGAATCACGCGTGTCGGCTTCCCAATCACGCGTGTCGGCTTCCCAATCACGCGTGTCGGCTTTCTGATCACGCGCGGAGAGCGGCGGGGAGGCGACGCGACAGCCGCGGAACGGGCCAACCACCGGCGCGAAGTCCGCCGGCCGCACCGGCTCGCGCAACCGCGGGCCCATCAGTGCTCCCTCCCCGGCACGAGCAGGCAGCTGCAGAACGTGCCGCTCGCCGGCTCGAAGTCGGCCAGCAGCACCGGCTCCTCCAGTGGCCACCGACGCGCGAGACCCGCCCACACGCCCGTGCACCAGAGGTCCGGCACCGCCTCGACGCGCCCGGCGTACGGCGTGCCCGCGAGCCGCTTGGCGAGGCCCGCTCCGGCCAGCACCGCCACGCCCGGGTGCCGGTACAGCACGTCCGCCAGCGCCAGGGTGGCGCTGTGCGGCCCGGTCCCGCCGAGGCGGACCTCCTCCAGCTCCGTCACCGCGACGTCGCCGGTCGCGCCGGCCTGCAGCAGCACCGCCGCGTCCGGGCGGTGGGTGGCCGGGTGGCCGCTGTCCCACAGGACGGCGTTCTGGTCGTACACCAGCAGTGCCGCCGAGGTCGCCTCGCCGAGCCGGCACAGGCCGTCCAGCAGGCGCAGCGCCGTGAACGCCGCACCTGGTCCCGGCCCCGCGACCGAGCACGGTTCCGGGTTCCCGGGCAGGCGTCCGGCGAGGTAGCAGCCGGCGACCTCGGAGTGGTACAGGTCGGGCGAGTGGTAGGCGAGCACCACCGCGTCCAACGGCGGCAGCGGGCCGCCCGCGTCGGCCAGGAGGGCCTCGGTCATCTCGATGAACCCGTTGCCGGTGCGGGCCAGGAAATCCTCCTGGTCCGCCGCGGCGCCGAAGGTCTCGACCATGAGCCGCGCCAGCTCGGGGCGCATCCCGAACACCGGCTTGGCGCGCTCGGTGAACACCCGGTGCGTCACGCCGCTCAGGTGCACCCCGGCCGGGCGCGGGGGAACCGCCGCCCGGCCCGGCGGCGCCAGCGTTTGGAGGGACATGGCTCAGACCGCCGCGGCGGCCCTGGCGAAGGCCGACTCGATGTAGTCGGTCAGGCTGCCGACCGTGCGGAAGACCTCCGGGCCGAGCTCGTCCGGGTCGATCTCGAGGCCGATCGTGTCCTCGAGGCTCATCAGCAGCTCGATGACGCTGGTGGAGTCGAGCGCCAGGTCCTCGAACAGGCGCAGCTCCGGGGTGACGCCGCCGATCTCCTTGTTGAGCACGGCGGACAGGGCGATCTCCAGGTGGCTGACGATCTCGGTGCGGTTCATCTCGGCTCACTTCCCATGCTGTCGGTAAGGGGCTGGTGCAGGTGCTGCTTGCGCAGCAGGTCCGCGGGCTCGTCGCGGTCGCGGACCAGGTAGGCCGCACCCCCGCGGACGAGCACCTCGGCGGGGAACCCGTGGCTGAGGAACAGCCCGGGCGAGGCCGACGGCCCGTAGGCGCCGGAGTTCAGGACGCCGACCAGGTCGCCGGCGCGCAGGTCGGGCAGCTTCACCTGCTTGAGCAGGGTGTCGTTGGGCGTGCACAGCGGGCCGGTGACGGTCCACGGGCCCGGCTCGACGGTGTCGTCGGTGTCGTCCCCGGCGTCGCGCGGGGTGAGCAGCACGGCCGGGAAGTTGCGCTTGACGAACGAGCCGATGCCGACGGCCGCCATGTGGTGGTGGGTGCCGCCGTCCGCGATCGCGAACCGCTCCCCCATCGACTCCTTGACGTACCGGACGCCGAGCACGTAGACCCCGGCGCGGCCGGCCAGGAACCGGCCGGACTCCATGATCAGCCGGGTCGCCGGGTGCGCCCGGTGGAACGCCTCCAGCATCGGGTTGATCTCGGCGGCCACGTCGGCGGCTTCGAGGTCGTCCTCGCCTTCGAAGTAGGCGACACCGAGGCCGCCGCCGATGTCGACGGCTTCCAGCCGGATCCCGGTCTCCGCGGCCACCCGCTCGGCCAGGTCGAGGGCGTAGCGCGTGTTCTTGCCGATGACCTCGGCGTCGAGGATGCGCGTGCCCATGTAGACCTGGATGCCGGCGACGTCGGCGTGCCGGTACCCGGCCAGCCGCGGCCCGGCGGCGAGGACCTGGGCCTCGTCGATGCCGAACTGGCGGGGCTTGCCGCCCATGGTGAGCCGGGACCCGCTGATCGCGCAGGTCGGGTTGATCCGCAGCAGCACCCGCTGCTGCCGGCCGAGTTCGGCGCCGAGCCGTTCGATGTCGTCCAGCTCGTCGAAGGACTCGCAAACGATTGCGTACACGCCGGTGTCCAGGCACGCGCGCAGTTCCTCCTGGCTCTTGCCGGGGCCGAGGAAGATGATGTCGTCCGGCCGCGCGCCGGCCTTCAGCACGGTCTGCAGTTCCACGATGGACGAGACCTCGGCGCGTGCGCCGCCGTGGTGCAGGGCGGCGAAGACGCTGATGTTCGGGTTCGCCTTCAGCGAGTAGAACACCTCGATCGCCGGGTGCAGCACCGCGCGCAGGCCGGTGATGGTCGCGTGCAGGACGTCGCCGTCGTAGACGTACAGCGGCGTGCCGAAGCGCGCGGCGAGGTCCGGGTAGTCGATGTCGGTCATGCGTTTTCCCCTGCCATGACGCCGAGACGGCGCTCGGCCTCGGCCCGGACGGCGAGGGCTTCCTCCGGCGAGTCCCCGACGCAGATCGCGTAGAGACGGCCGTGGAAGGAGCCCTCGCCGGTGGCCGCGGCGTTGAGCGTCGCGAAGTTGTTGACCAGCACGCCGGTGTCGCCGGCGCCGGTGAAGAACAGGTCGCCGAGCGCGGTCTCGACCTCGGCGAAGGTGTGCTCGCGCTGCAGCTTGAGCGAGAAGGTGGCCGCGATGGCGTGCCGGCCCTCGGGGATGAACTTCTCGGCGATCCGGCTCTGGTAGGTCGACATGTTGAACCGGGCGTTGATCTCCAGGCACGGGTAGAGCGTGCCGTCCGCGGAGAGCATCGCGTCGACGCCGACCATGCCGAAGAAGCCTTCGTCGTGCAGCGCCCGCCCGATCTTCTCGACGGCTTCGGCCAGTTCCCGGGCCGCGACCGGCGGCAGCTCCACCGGGAAGCGGTGGCCCTGGTGGACGCCGTTCTTCAGCACGGCGGCCTTGAC
>NZ_JBSFNC010000257.1:0-7478 GCF_053586895.1 Amycolatopsis sp. NPDC003731
CCGGCCTGGCGGAAGAACTCCATGGTGCGGAAGCCGAGACCGGTGGCGCGCGGGTGACGGCCTCGGCGAGCGCCAGCACCCGCCGCGCGTTGTCGACGTGCAGGTTCTCGATCATCCGGCCGTCCACCGTCACGACGCCGCGGCCGTCCTTCTGCGCTTCCTCGAAGGCCTCGATGATCCGCCGCGAGCGGTCGATCTCCTCCTCGGACGGCGCGAAGATCCGGTTGCACGGCTTGACCTGCGCCGGGTGGATCAGCGTCTTGCCGTCGAACCCGTACTGCCGGCCCTGCTCGCACTCGGCTTCGAAACCGGGCAGGTCCTTCACGTCGTTGTAGACGCCGTCGAGGATGACCTTTCCGGTCGCCCGGGCGGCCAGCAGGCACAGCGAAAGCCCGCCCAGCAGCGGCCCGCGGCCGGGGACGAACTCCGCGTGCAGCTCCTTGGCCAGGTCGTTCGTGCCCATCACCAGCACGGTCAGCCGTTCGGAGGCCGCCGCGATCTCCTCCGCGTGCAGCATCGCGACCGGCGTCTCGACCATCGCCCAGATCTTCGTGTGGTCCGGCGCCCCGCCGAGCTCCAGGGCCCGCTCGATGTTGTGCACCTCGGCCGCCGAGTTCACCTTCGGCACGACCACCGCGGCCGGGCCGGCGGCCGCGGCCGCGCGCAGGTCGGCGTCGTGCCACTCGGTGTCCAGGCCGTTGACCCGGATCGTCACTTCCTTGGCACCGTAGTCACCGACCGCCGCGCAGACGCGGTCGCGCGCGGCTTCCTTGGCGTCGGGGGAGACGGCGTCCTCGAGGTCGAGGATCAGCGCGTCCGCCGGGATCGTCTTGGCCTTCTCCAGCGCCCGCTCGTTCGCGCCGGGCATGTAGAGGACGGAACGCCTCGGCTTCAGCTCGGTCATCCGAGGGCCTCCTTGGTGGCCGCGTCGTAGGCCGCGGCGAGTTCGGGGTCGTCCGCCGCGAGGGCGTCCGCCAGTTCGGCGACCACGCGGCACTGCTTCACCGACGCGTCGTCCTGCATCTTCCCGTCGATCATCACCGCGCCCGTGCCGTCGCCCATCTCGGCGATCACCCGGCGCGCCCAGGCCACATCGGACGGCGAAGGCGAGAACACCTTCTTCGCGATGTCGATCTGCACCGGGTGCAGGCTCCACGCGCCGACGCAGCCGAGCAGGAACGCGTTGCGGAACTGGTCCTCGCACGCGACGACGTCGCGGATGTCCCCGAACGGCCCGTAGTACGGCAGGATCCCGTGCATCGCGCAGGCGTCCACCATCCGCGCCACCGTGTAGTGCCAGAGGTCCTGCTGGTAGGTCGTGCGGCCCGCGGTCAGGTCGTCGCCGGTCGGGTCGGTGCGCACCAGGTAACCCGGGTGCCCGCCGCCGACCCGCGTCGTCTTCATGCGCCGGCTCGCGGCCAGGTCGGCCGGGCCGAGCGAGATGCCCTGCATGCGCGGGCTCGCGCCGGCGATCTCCTCCACATTGGCCACGCCGCTCGCCGTCTCGAGGATGGCGTGCACCAGCAACGGCTTCGTCAGGCCCGCCCGCGCTTCCAGCTGGGCCAGCAGCCGGTCGACGTAGTGGATGTCCTGCGCGCCCTCGACCTTCGGCACCATGATGACGTCGAGCTTGTCGCCGATCTCGGTGACGAGGGTGATCAGGTCGTCGAGCACCCACGGCGAGTCCAGGCTGTTGACGCGCGTCCACAGCTGCGTCTTCCCGAAGTCGTGGGCCTTGGCGATCGCGACCAGCCCGGCGCGCGCGGCCTCCTTGCGGTCGGCGCGCACGGCGTCCTCGAGGTTCCCGAGCAGGACGTCGACCTTCTTCGCGATGTCCGGCACCTTCGCCGCCATCTTCTCGTTGCCGGGGTCGAAGAAGTGGATCATCCGGGACGGCGTCACCGGGATCTCCCGCACGGGCGCGGGCGCGCCCAGGGCGAGCGGGGCGAAGAAGTCCTTCGGGGAGCGCATCGGTCCTCCACGGCGGGCGGCTAAGTGACTGGTCGGTAACTTTAGTCCCGCGCGCGCGGGACCGCTGCGGTGCAAGTCACCGCCATGTGGGTGACGGCGGACAACCGCAGCTCAGCGACCCACGTCCACTGTGGATTTTGCCGTTGTTGCGCCATCCGGGCTAGTCGGATCGGGTTTGGCCGGTTCTGCCGCGGGTAATCGCCCGTTGCCGGACCGTAATGCCACTCACCTCGCGATCACTCGGTTGGCCGCACCGTTCGACCGAAGTCCGATGACCGCCTACCGACCGGTCATCGACCGCTGGGCGCCGCCGATCGCAGCCACTCGCACTACCCGGCGACGCCGCGCCGCCGCGCTGTTAGACAAGTGAGGTGCCGGTTTCCCCCGGTCACGAAGCGGTGCAGGTTAGAAGGAGGCGGACTCGTGGCGGCTACACCTCAGAACACCGAGCGCTCGACGGTCGCCGGTGGCGCGAAGCGCAGCCGGTCGATGCCGAGCCGCGTGGTGCCGCCGATCGAGCTCCCCGCGAGCGTCGACGAGCTCGCCCGCGCCGCCGCCGCCCAGCTCGGCTGGAACGGCGTCGTCCTCCCCGAGATCACGATCCTCGGCCGCAAGGTCTGCGTGGTCGCCAAGCTCCGCACCGACGTGCACGCCGAACGCATCGCGATGGGTGCCGGCCCGGTGGCCGACCGCGCCACCGTCGACACCTGGACCTGGCCGGAGCTGGCCGGAACCGCCCCCGCCCCGGCCGCCGAGATCGTCGGCGTCCTGGCCGTCGCGCGCCACTGGCGCACCGCGATGGCCTCCGCGGTTCCGTTCGCCCGCTACGGCGAGGCCGCGATGGTCCTCCCCTCCCCGGCGGTGCTGACCGAGGACTACGTCGGCAACTGCCTGCCGCGCGCCCGCGCGTACGGCCTCGCCGTCGTGACCGCCGACCCGAACGCGGTCGTCGACCTCGACCTCGAGGGCCGCACCGAGCGCGTCGTGCTCGCCGAGGACCCGGTCTCCCGCCTGGTCAACGAGCTGGTCTACGACCACCTGCTCCGGACCGCGGAGGCGCCCGCTTCGCACTAAAGTCGGCTCCATGCGAGTCGTCATTGCTGGTGGACACGGTCAGATCGCGCTGCGGCTCGAGCGGCTGCTCGCCGCGCGCGGTGACGAAGCGGTCGGCATCATCCGCAACCCCGCCCACGCGGCGGACCTCGAAGCCGTCGGTGCCCAAGCCGTCGTGCTCGACCTGGAGAACTCCGATGTGGACGCCGTCGCCGAGGTGCTGAAGGGCGCCGACGCCGCGGTCTTCTCCGCGGGCGCGGGCCCGGGCAGCGGCACCGCCCGCAAGGACACTGTGGACCGGGGCGCCGCGGCGCTGTTCGCCGAAGCGGCCGAGCGCGCGGGCGTCCGGAGGCACGTCCAGGTCGGGTCCATCGGGGCCGACAACCCGGAGAACCCCGACGTCACCGAGGAGTTCCGCCACTACCTGCGCGCCAAGCGCGCGGCGGAGGACGACCTCAAGGCGCGCGATCTGGACTGGACGATCCTCCGGCCCGGGTCGCTCACCGACGACCCCGGCACCGGCCTGGTCCTGCTGGCCGAGCGGACCGGCCGCGGCCCCATCCCGCGCGACGACGTCGCCGCGGTGCTCGTCGGCCTGCTCGAGACGCCGGCTTCGGTGCACCGCACCCTGACGCTGATCTCGGGTGAGGACGCCATCGGCGAGGCGATCGCGGCGCTGTGATCACCCAGGCATCGAGAGAGATCGCCGTCTTCAGCGGCAGCGCGCACCCCGAACTGGCCGAAGAGATCTGCGAGCACCTCGGCGTACCGCTGCGGCCGGTCGAGATCCAGCGGTTCGCCAACGACTGCCTCGAGGTGCAGCTCCAGTCCAACTGCCGCGAGCGGGACGTGTTCATCATCCAGCCGCTGGTCAAGCCGGTGCAGGAGCACCTGGTCGAACTGCTCCTGATGCTCGACGCGGCCCGCGGCGCCTCGGCGTCCCGGATCACCGCCGTGATCCCGCACTACTCGTACGCGCGCTCGGACAAGAAGGACGCACCCCGCATCTCCATCGGCGGCCGGCTGGTCGCCGACCTGCTGGTGACGGCCGGGGCGAGCCGCGTGCTCGCGATGACCCTGCACTCGCCGCAGGTCCACGGTTTCTTCAGCGTCCCGGTGGACCACCTGCACGCGCTGCAGGAGCTGGCCAAGCACTTCCGCCAGTACGACCTTTCGCGCGCCACCGTCGTCTCACCCGACCTGGGCAACGCGAAGGAGGCATCGCACTTCGCGCGCCTCCTCGGCGTCCAGGTCGCGGCCGGCGCGAAGGAGCGTTTCCCGGACGACCGCGTCCAGATCACCTCGGTGATCGGCGAGATCACCGGCCGCGACGTGATCGTGCTCGACGACGAGATCGCCAAGGGCAGCACGGTGCTCGAACTGCTGGACAGGCTGGCCGAGCTGCACCCGCGCTCGATCCGCGTGGCGTGCACGCACGGGCTCTTCGCGGCGAAGGCCATCGAACGCATCGGCAGCCGGCCGGAGGTGCTGGAGATCGTCTGCACCAACACGGTCCCGGTGCCGGAGGAGGAGCGCACCGAGAAGCTGAAGATCCTCTCGATCGCCCCGGCGATGGCCGAAGCCATCCGCCGCATCCACAACGGCGAATCGGTGTCGGCGTTGTTCTGAGCGCGGGTCAGCCGAAGTTCTGGTGCTCGCCGCGGTACGTCGGGACCGTTCGCTCCACCCGGTCGCCCAGCACCAGGTGGTAGTGGGTGAACCGCTCCGCCAGCTCGCCCGCCTTGGCGTGCCGCAGCCACACCCGGTCGCCCAGCTTCAGGGTCCGGGCGGCCCGGCCCGTCACCGGCGTCTGGACTTCGCCCGCGCCCTCGAAACCGAGGAACTTCAAGCCCTTGGGCAGGTACGGCTTGGGCTGGCGGGACGGACCGGTCGGGCCCGAGGCGATGTACCCACCCGAAAACAGCGTCGCGATGTTGCGGGTCGGGCGCCGGACCACCGGCAGGGCGAACAACGCTGCGGGGCGGGGCTTGAAGCGGGTGTAGCCGTCGAACAACGTCGGTCCGATCAGGCCCGAGCCCGCCGCGATCTCCGTCACCACCGCGTCCGCGCCCGTCGACTCGAGGCTGCCCGTTCCGCCTCCGTTGACGAACTCCAGGGGCGTCACGGCCTCGACCGCCCGGACCGCTTCGCCACGGCGGCGGGCCAGCTCGGCCGCCGACCGGCGCTGCATCCAGCCCACCACCGCCTGGTTCAGGCGCGGGCCGGCCGCGTCGCCGAGGCCCGCGATCTGGCCTTCGTACGCCATCACGCCCACCAGGCGGAAGCCCGGCCGGGTGACGATCTGCCGGGCGAACGTCGAGGCCTGCTTCGGCGTGAACACCGGCGACCGCCGTGTGCCGACGTGGACTCCCGGGAAGGGGCGCCAGGAGGCGTCCAGCTCCAGGCAGACGCGGATCTCGGGGTGGTTGTGGCCCAGGGCGGCGTCCACCAGGTCGAGGTGAGCGGGCGAATCCACCATGATCGCGATCGCCGCGCGGGCCTCGTCCGAGGCGGCCAGGCGGCGAAGGGCTTCGTGGTCGGCCGTCGGGTAGGCGACGACGATGTCATCGGTCGTGCCCTGCTCGACGTGCCAGACCGCTTCCGCCAGCGAGTAGCACATCAGGCCTTCGAAACCCGGCATCGTCAGCACCCGCTGCAGCAGTGCCCGGCACCGGACCGACTTGCTGACCACGCGGATCGGCTTGCCCGCCGCGCGGCGGCGGAGGTCGGCGGCGTTCGCGTCGAAAGCCGCCAAGTCGACCACGGCCAAGGGGGGATCGAGGTCCTTGGTCGCCAAGTCGTACACCGTCGCACTGGTCACGAGGTCTAAAGTACGACACGAAGGCTTGAAACGCGAATACTATTCACTTACTGTTTCGGCCATTCACGGATGAAGGGTGCGCGCGCATGACCCGGTGGACCAACTGGGCGGGCACGGCGTCCGCCTCGCCGCAGCACGTTCACCAGCCGCGCACCACGGCCGAAATCGCGGCGACGGTCGAAAGCATCGCCGTGGCCGGCCGCACCGTGCGTCCGTGGGGCAGCGGGCACTCCTTCACCGCCATCGCCGCCGCCGACTCCGACGCGCTCGACCTGCGGTACTGGACCGGCGTGGAGAAGGCCGACCTCGAGACCGGGCACGTCACCGTCCGCTCGGGCACCACGCTCCGGGAGCTCAACGCCGCCCTCGACGCACTCGGGCTGGCCATGACCAACCTCGGGGACATCGACGCACAAACCGTCGCCGGCGCGATTTCCACCGGCACCCACGGCACCGGCGCCAAGCTCGGCGGCCTTGCCACCCAGGTCGTCGCGCTCGAGCTCGTCCTCGCGGACGGCTCGGTCGTCACCTGCTCGGCGGCCGAAAAGCCCGACCTCTTCGCCGCGGCCCGCGTCGGACTCGGCGCGCTCGGCGTGATCACCACGGTGACGCTGAAGTGCGAGCCGTCCTTCGTCCTGCGCGCGCAGGAGCGGCCGGAGCCGCTGGAGCAGGTCCTCGAAGGCTTCCACGACTTCGCCGACGAGAACGAGCACTTCGAGTTCTACTGGTTCCCCTACGGCAAGAACGCCCTGGTCAAGCGCAACAACCGAACCGAGACGGCGCGGCCGCTGAGCAAGGTCCGCGAGTTCGTCGACTACCGGATCATGGAGAACGTCGCGTTCGGCGGCCTCTGCCGGACCGGGCGGCTGATGCCGAAGCTCGTGCCGTCGCTCGGCAGCTTCGCTTCCAACGTTTTGAGTGCACGCGAGTACAGCGACCTCTCGCACCGCGTCTTCGTCACCGCGCGCAACGTCCGCTTCACCGAAACGGAATACGCTGTTCCACGTGAATCAGTGCTCGACGTGCTCGCCGAACTACGGGCGGTAGTGCCGACGCTGAAGCACCCGGTGATGTTCCCGGTCGAAGTCCGCGTCGCCGCCGCCGACGACATCTGGCTGTCGACGGCCCAGGGCCGCGACTCCGCCTACATCGCCATCCACCAGTTCATCGGCATGCCGTACCGCGAGTACTTCAGCGCGTTCGAGAAGATCGCCGGCGCCGTCGGCGGCCGCCCCCACTGGGGCAAGATGCACGACCTCGACGCCGGCACCCTCCGCACGCGCTACCCCCACTTCGACGACTTCCTGCGCGTGCGTAAGGAAACCGACCCGAGCGGGGTCTTCAGCAACACGTATCTGGACCGGGTACTCGGGCCGGCTGTGTAGCGGATATCTCCGCGCAGCAGTTGGCCCGCCACCCCGAAGCCGCGATTGTCACTACGGCCGGTGGTACCGCGTCAAGGCGGGAAAGCGTGCCTTGACCCGGCACCACCGGCCGTGTTTCGGCTTCGGATCGGGGCGGCGGGGCAGGCCTGGGTGGGGTGCAGGTCTGGGCGTCCGCGTGCCGTTCGGGTCGGCCCGCGGTGTCGCGAATGACTCATTCGGGACGTGCGAGGTCCCGAATGAGTCATTCG
>NZ_JBSFNC010000258.1:0-7255 GCF_053586895.1 Amycolatopsis sp. NPDC003731
GCGAATGACTCATTCGGGACCTCCGGCGTCTCGAATGAGTCATTCGCGACCGTCGGCGGGGACCCGGGCTTACAGTCGGCGGGTGGACGACATGCACGCGCTCCTGGCCCGCGCCGCCGAGCTGGCCGCCGACTACCGGGCCACCCTCGCCGACCGGCCGGTCGCCCGGGCCGTCGATCCCGCCGTCCTGCGGGCCGGCTTCGGCGGCCCGCTCCCCAAGCACCCCACCCCACCGTCCGAAGTGCTCGAACACCTCGCGCGGGCCGCCGAACCCGGTCTCGTCGCCACCGCCGGACCCCGGTTCTTCGGCTTCGTCATCGGCGGCGCCCTCCCCGCCGCCACCGCGGCCGATGTCCTCGCCGCCGGCTGGGATCAGAACGGGTTCAACGCCGTGCTCTCGCCCGCCGCGGCCGCCGCCGAAGAGGCCGCCGGCAGCTGGCTCAAAGAGCTTCTCGGCCTCCCGGCCACCGCCTCCACCGGGTTCGTGACCGGTGGCCAGGCCGCGAACACCGCCGCCCTCGCCGCCGCGCGGCACCACGTTCTCGCCGAAGCCGGCTGGGATGTCGAACGCGATGGGCTCGCCGGCGCCCCGCCTGTCCGGGTCCTCGCCAGTGAAGAACGGCACGCCACCATCGATCGCGCGCTGCGGCTGCTCGGCTTCGGCACCCGGGTCGTCGAACCGGTCAAAGCCGGCCCGCAAGGCGCCATCGACGTCGAAGACCTCCGCAGAAAGTACGAAGCCGGGCCGCTGATCGTCTGCCTGCAGGCCGGCAACGTGAACACCGGCGCGTGCGACGACCTCCGCGCCGCGCGGGAAGCCGCGCCCGGCGCCTGGCTCCACGTCGATGGCGCCTTCGGGCTCTGGGCCGCCGCCAACCCGGCCACCAGGCCGCTCCTCGACGGCGTCGAACTCGCCGATTCCTGGGCCTGCGACGGGCACAAGTGGCTCAACGTCCCGTACGACTCCGGTTTCGTCTTCTGCGCCCGCCCGGACGTCCACGCCGCCGCGATCTCCTACCGGGCCGCCTACCTCACCGGCGCCGGCGAGGTGTCCGGCATGGGCGACCTGACCCTGGAGTCGTCGCGCCGCGCCCGCGGGTTCGCCGTCTGGGCGGCGCTGCGCGAGCTGGGCCGCGACGGCGTCGCCGAGCTCGTCGACCGCTGCTGCCGGCTGGCCCGCCGGTTCGCCGGGAAGCTCGCCGACGGCGGTGCCGAGATCGCCAACGACGTCGTCCTCAACCAGGTCCTCGTCTCCTTCGGCGGGGACACCGACGCGCTCATCCGGCAGGTCCAGGACGACGGCACCTGCTGGCTGGGCGGCACCACCTGGCGCGGCCGCCGGTACTTGCGGATCTCGGTGTCCGGCTGGACGACGACCGAGGCCGACGTCGACCGCAGTGCCGCGGCGATCCTCCGCCTCGCGCGTCAGTGACCTTCGCGCACCGAAAGCGCATCCGTCCGCCAGGCGATTTCCTTCTCGCCGCCGGTCGGCCAGCTCGACGACAGCCGGCGGCGGACGCTGCCCAGCGCGCCCAGCTCGGCCAGGTCCACCCCGGCGCCCTGCGCGGCCAGCGCCGACACCTCGGCCGTCGTGAGCGGCACGAAGTCGAAGTACTGCGCGTCTTCGCCGCCGGTCCAGTCGACGAACTCGGTGAAGATCGCGGCGAACGACTGCCCGCACTCCGGGCAGCGGCGCAGCGAGATGCTGAAATGCGACCGCTCGACCAGGCGATGGGTCTTGTTCAGCCGGGTCGTGCAGAACGCCAGCGCGGTCAGGGCGTCATCGCCGGAACAGCGGGCGCAGCCGAACTCGGTCATCGCCCGATCATCGCACGCGTGAATCCGCACCCGGCTGCGGAGGTACACCGAAACCCGCTGACCACACGATTCGCTCTGGTCCGCAGTGGTCTGGACCTGTTAGCCTCAGGCGTCCGCTCGTCTGGGCCGATGAGGAGAAACCCGTGCTCCGCATGAGAAAACGCATCGCCGTCGTCGCGCTCGCGCTCGCCGGTGCCTCCGTCGTCGCGCCGCCGGCGGACGCCGGGCAGGGCCAGGGCAAGGTGATGGCCTACTTCGCCGACTGGGACGTCTACGCCCGCGGCTACCACGTCAAGGACATCGAGACGTCCGGGTCGGCCGCGAAGCTGACCCACATCAACTACGCCTTCGGCAACGTGACGGGCGGCGGC
Source organism: Amycolatopsis sp. NPDC003731 (assembly GCF_053586895.1). NCBI lineage: Bacteria > Bacillati > Actinomycetota > Actinomycetes > Pseudonocardiales > Pseudonocardiaceae > Amycolatopsis > Amycolatopsis sp. NPDC003731. The sequence goes on from NZ_JBSFNC010000258.1 coordinate 2,190, forward strand.
TGCGCGGTCGGCGACCCGTGGGCCGACCACGACATGCCCTACGACGCCGCCACCAGCGTCAGCGGCCAGGCCGACAGCACCCAACCCGGCGCGCTGCACGGCAGCTTCAACCAGATCCTCCAGCTCAAGAAGCTGCACCCGAAGCTGAAGGTGCTGTGGTCCTTCGGCGGCTGGACGTGGTCCGCGGGCTTCACCGAGGCGGCGAAGAACCCGGCCGCGTTCGCGGAATCCTGCTACAACCTGGTCAACGACCCGCGCTGGGCGGGCGTCTTCGACGGCATCGACATCGACTGGGAGTACCCCAACGCCTGCGGGAACACCTGCGACACCAGCGGCCCGAAGGCGTTCACCGGACTGGTCAAGGCGCTGCGCGCGAAGTTCGGGCGCCAGCTGGTGACCGCCGCGATCACCGCCGACGGCTCGAAGGGCGGCAAGATCGACGCCACCGAGTACGGCGCCGCGAGCCGGTACCTCGACTGGTACAACGTGATGACCTACGACTACTTCGTCGCCGGCGCCAGTCCGAACGGGCCGACCGCGCCGCACTCGCCGTTGCGCGCCTACCCCGGCCTCCCGACCGCCGGCTACTACGCCGACGCGGCCGTCCAGAAGCTGCGCCACCAGGGCGTTCCGTCGTCGAAGATGTTGCTGGGCCTCGGGTTCTACGGCCGAGGCTGGGACGGCGTGACGCAGAAGCAGCCGGGCGGCACGGCGACCGGCCCGGCGCCCGGCACCTACGAGGCGGGCGTCGAGGACTACAAGGTCCTCAAGACCAAGTGCCCCGCCAACGGCAAGATCGCCGGTACGGCGTACGCGAAGTGCGGTTCGCAGTGGTGGAGCTACGACACCCCCGAGACGGCGTCGGCCAAGGCCGGGTACGCGAAGTCGCAGGGGCTCGGTGGCGTGTTCGCCTGGGAGCTGTCGGGTGACACGGCGAACGCGGAACTGCTGCGGGCCATCGCCGGCCGCTGCTGAAAAGCTGGAGGGCCCGGGCGCGAGCGCGTCCGGGCCCTTCGTCCATTCAGGACGTTCAGGACCAGTCAGGACCGGCCGGGGAATCCGTGCCGGCGGGCGCCGAGGACCACCGCGAGCACCGGCAGCAGGAGCACGAGCAGCGTCCAGGGGAAGGACGCCGGCCCGGCGGCGTCGAGCAGGACCCCGCCGGCCACGCCGCCCGCGGCCATCGCCGCGTTCCACAGCGTGACGAGCATGGCCTGCGCGTGGTCCGCCGCGGCGCCACCGGCGTTTCCGGCCGCCGTCTGCAGGAGCGTCGGGACGCCGCCCCAGCCGAACCCCCAGAGCGCAACGGCGGCGTAGACCAGCGCCGGGCTGCCCGCGAACAGCGCCAGCAGCGTCGCGGCCGCCGCGACCAGGAGCGTGCTGAGCACGGTCAGCGCCCGCAGCGCGCGGTCGATCCGGGCGCCGACGATGCCGATGCCGGCCATCGACGCGATCCCGAACACCAGCAGCACGACGTCCACCGCGTCCGCCATCCCGGCGTGGCCGAGGAAGGCGGCGACGTAGGTGTAGAGCACGGTGTGCGCCAGCACGAACACCAGCGTCACGGCGAGCACGGGCACGACACCGGGGACGCCGAGCGTGCGCAGGACCGGCGTCCGCCCGGCCGTCTGCCCCGGCTGGTCCGGGACCGCCGCGGCGATCCACCCGAGCAGGCCGACCGCGATCGCCGACATGACGCCGAACGCCGAGCGCCAGCCGAGCAGGCCGCCCAGGAACGTCCCGGCCGGGATGCCGAGCGAGAGGGCCAGCGGGATGCCGGCCATCACGATCGCGATGGCCCGGCCCTGGTGGTCCGGGACGAGCCGGCGCGCGTAACCGGCGAGCAGCGCCCAGACGACGCCCGCGGCCACCCCGGCGACGAAGCGCGCCACCATCATCAGCGCGTAGTCCGACGACAGCGTCGTGACCGTGTTGGCCACCGCGAACCCGGCGACGCCGGTGAGCAGCAAGCGTTTGCGGGACCAGCCCGCGGTGGCGGCCGACAGCGGGATCGCGGTCAGCGCGGTGCCGAGCGCGTAGATCGTCACCGCCTGGCCGGCCGCGGCTTCGCCGACGCCGAGACCGGCGCTCATCCCGGGCAGCACGCCGGCGGGCAGCGCCTCGGTGAGCACGGTGACGAACGCGGCGGTGGCCAGGGCGAGGAGGGCGGTGAGCGGGAGAGCGCGGGTCCGGATGTTCGTCATGCCGCTATGCTCGAACCCTCACATTGATGTGAAGGTCTACGTGAGGTGGGGCACATGCGGATCGGCGAGCTCGCGGAGCGCACGGGTACGTCCCGGCGGCTCCTCCGGTACTACGAGGAGCAGGGCCTGATCATCGCGAGCCGCGGCCCGAACGGGTACCGCGACTACGACGAGCCGACGGTCGACCGGGTGATCCAGGTGCGCGGCCTGCTCGACGCCGGCCTGCCCACCCGGATCATCAAGCAGATCCTGCCCTGCCTGGACAAACCCCGCACGATCTACTTCCCGGACGCGACCCCGGAGATGATCGCGACCCTGGAAGCCGAGCGCGACCGCATGACCCGGCGCGCGGAATGCCTGCTGCGCAACCGCGACGCGATCGGCGAGTACCTGGCCGCGGTCCGCGAGTACGACCCGGCCGTCCGGTGACCGGCGACGACTGGCTCCTGGAACCGGTGCCCTGGCGGGAACTTTCCCGCCAGGTGGCCGACCCGGACGAGCCGCTGATCGGCGCGACCTGGCAGGGATCGCCGGTCGCCGTCGTCGCGCCGAAGGTGGTCGAGGAGTGGGCCACGGCGGCGCAGGCCGCGTTCTTCCCCACCGCGGACGGCGCCGCGCAGGTCGTGGACGTCCCGGCCACGCTCGAGGCCGAGGGCGTCACCGGGCTGCTGCCGCCGAACGCGCTCGTCATCAAGAACTGCGCGGGAATCCAGCTGGGCGACCGGAATTCGCAGACGAACATCCACAAGTTCCGGGTCGAGGACGTCCGGATCACGCTGGACAAGACGCTGGCGCGCACGCTGGCGGCGAGCCTGCCGCCGTCGGCGTCGCCGGTGGAAGGCTGCACGAAGGTGGCGATCTGGAACTCGCGAGGCGTGCAGATCGGGGACGGCAACCACCAGCGCAACGTGTTCCGGCACGTCGTCAAGGGCCCGGAAGTCCCGCTGGGGCCCGTCGATCGCGCGGTGGTGGACAAGCTCCGCGAGGGCCGGCTCGACGCGGCCGAGCGGGCGCTGCACAAGATGGTGCGCAAGGTGTTCGAGCAGGACGCGGCCGCGCTGTACGCGGCGCTCGACGTGACGTGCAACGAGAATAGCCCGGCACCGCCGGCGGTGCTCGAGGACACGATCACGTCGGCGTACGGCGAGGGCAACAAGCAGAAGATCCGCGAGGTCATCGACGTGCGCGCGCTGGACCTCACGGATCTGCTCGCGGCCTTGGTGACCGACGAGCCGCGCGGGGCGTTGAAGAAGCTGCCGGAGGAGGCGGTGGAGGAGGCCGTGGAGGAGCCTGCGGGGGAGGCCGTGGAGGAGCCCGCGGAGCCGGCGGTGGAGGAGCCCGCGAAGCCGCCGGAGCCCGAGCTGCCGGCGGTGAAGGCACCTCGCCCGCCGGCCGTCGAGCCGCCCGAACCCGAAGGGCCGTTCTGGAGCTTCCGCTAGCTCACCAGCGGCGGGACGGGTCGATCACGTGGACCGCCGCTTCCTCCGCCGATGCCGCGCCGTCGTCGATGCCGGCGTCCGAGGCGTACAGCTCTTCGTCGGCGTCTTCCCCGAAGCCTTCGTCCGTGGCGACCAAGCGGCCCGCGCGGACGTCGCCGACCTCGTCGTCGATCAGTTCGCCGTCGGTGTCCTCGGTGTCGCCCAAGCCGTCGTCGTCGAGGTCGTCGGCCAGGTCGGGGACTTCGCGGGCGAGGCGGCCCGCCCAGCTTTCACCTTCCGCCGTCTCGCGCGCGGTGGTGCCCCAGCCTTCGGTGGCCTGCGCGCGTTCCGGTGGTGAATAACCCTCCGCGAGCTCGTCGCGGTCGTCCAAAGTGTCCTCGGGGTCGAGGATGCCGTTGTCGGCGTTGTCTTCGATGTCGTCGTCCACGGCCACATCTTCGCGCAACTCATTGGCCGCGCCCAGTCCGGGTGATATGACCGTGGAAACAAGGCCGAAAGGTGATCCCTCATGCCGATGAGACGCAGGGTGCTGGCCGCGGGGCTGGCCGGGGTGTTCGGCGCCGCGCTGTCCGGGCGGACGGCGCAAGCCTCGGAAGCCACCGGAGCCGCGCCGCCGGTGCGGCTCGACCAGCTGAACCTGGTCAACCTCTCGCACGTCAACGACCCCGCCACGACCAACGTCTTCCCCGGAGACCCGGCCTTCGAGCTGGAGACCATCGCCACCATCCCCGAAGACGGCTACTACCTGCAGTTCGTCCGCGAAGGCGAGCACACCGGGACGCACTGGGGCGCGCCCGGGCACTTCAACACGGGGGAGCCGCTCGCCGACGACATGGACCCGGCGGACCTGTTCCGGCCCGCCGTCAAGATCGATGCCCGCGCGAAGGCGGCGCACAACCCGGACTACGCGGTCACGATCGACGACCTCAAGGCCTGGGAAAAGCGCCATGGCCGGATCCCGAACGAGTCCGTCGTCGTGCTGTGGACCGGCTGGGACGCCAAGTGGGGCACCCCGGCCTTCCCGAACACCGGCGCCGACGGCGTCCTGCACCAGCCCGGGTTCTCGATCCCGGCGGTGCAGTGGCTGATCGACACCGGCCGGCTGGGCCGCCGCGGCGGGACGGGCACCGACACGTTCAGCCCGGACGTCGGCACCGACGAGACGTACACGGTGTCCAAGCTGGTCTACCGGCGGCACCGGATCAGCCTGGAGATCCTGGCGAACCTGAAGGCCCTGCCGACGACGGGCGCCTGGGTCCTCGCCGGCGGCCCGATCAACCGCAACGGCGCGGGCTCGACGGCGACGATCTTCGGCGTGCTCCCGCCGGGGGTGAACTAGCCGCGTCCGAACGTCGCGAATGACTCATTCGGGACCTCGGACGTCCCGAATGAGTCATTCGCGGCAGCGGTCAGCCGGCCGAGA
>NZ_JBSFNC010000259.1:0-7212 GCF_053586895.1 Amycolatopsis sp. NPDC003731
CGGCCGCGCAAGGTTCGGCGCTGGCGGCCGGGCTGGGCGCGGGGTCGGCGCAGCAGGTAACCGGTCCGGCGGCCGCGCAGGGGTCGGCGCAGCCGGCTGGGCCGGATGCCGGGTCGGCGCAGCACACGCCGGAGGCGGCCGCGCAAGGTTCGGCGCTGGCGGCCGGGCTGGGCGCGGGGTCGGCGCAGCACACGCCGGAGACGGTCGCGCAGCAGGCGGCGGCCTCGACGCAGGCTGCTCCGGAGGTGTTCGGGCAGCAGGCGGCGGGTTCCGCGGCCGCGCAGGGTTCGGCGCTGGCGGCCGGGCTGGGCGCGGGGTCGGGCCAGCAGGCAACCGGGCAGGTCCAGCAGGCGGCCGGTTCGGCGGCCGCGCAGCACACGCCGGAGACGGCCGGGCAGCAGCCAGCGGGTTCGGCGCAGGCTCCCGAGGCGTTCGGGCAGCCGGTCCCCGACTCCGCGGCGGATTCAACCGACGAGGGCCAGCCCGGCCCCGCCGGTCAAACCACTCCGCAGCCGGGCCGGCCCGCGGCACCGCCGGCCGGGGCGTCCGAACCGAAACTGCAAGGCGACATCTTCGCGACCGGCACCCAGCCGCCCGCCGAAGAGCCACCGGCGACCTCGGGCGCGCTGCCGCAACCCACCCCCAAGCCGGCCCTCCCGCAGCCGAGCCGGCCCGCGAAGCCCGGTGCGCTCCCGCAGCGGTCCGTTCCCCTCCCGCAGCCCGGCACCCGGCACCCCGGCGTCTTCCAGGAGTCCGGGCAGCTGCCGGTCGCCAACGGCCGTCCCGCCGTTCCGCCGGCCTCGCTGCCCAGCCGGAAGGCGCCGGAGACCCCCGCTCCGCGCCGCGAAGAGACCGCCGTCGAAGCCACCGCCGAGTGGAACTTCGGCACCGATGACGGCTGGCGCGCGGTGCAAGCGGTGTCCCAGTCGACACCCTCCACCTTCACTTCGGCAGGATTGCCCCGGCGCCGTCGCGGGGAGCAGCTGCTCCCGGGCAGTGCCGGACCGTCCACCGGGGCCACGGCCCCCCGACCACAACGGGACGCACACGACGTGCGCGGCCGCCTGCGGAGCTTCCAGCAGGGCATCGAGCGCGGACGCCACCGCACCGCACAGGCGGCCGAGAACAACCACGAGACCTTGGAGGGTGAATGACCTCGCCGAGTAGCGCTCAGCCGACGCAGAACCAGTTCGGCTGGCTGGTCAACGACTTCGCGGAGCGGGTGCCCGGCGTGGCCCACGCCGTGGTCGTCTCGGCGGACGGCTTGCTGCTGACCGCGTCGAACCGGCTCCCGCTCGACCGGGCCGACCAGCTCGCCGCCGTCGCGTCCGGCCTGGTCAGCCTCACCCAGGGCGCCGCCCGGTGCTTCGAAGCCGGCGCGGTCAACGAGACCGTCGTCGAGATGGAGCTCGGGATCATGGTGCTGATGTCGATCAGCGACGGGTCCTGCCTCGCCGTCCTCGCCGCCCCCAACTGCGACATCGGCCAGGTCGCCTACGAGATGACCATGCTCGTCGACCGCGTCGGCCAGATCCTCACCCCGGAGCTGCGCGCCCAGCTTCAGGGCTCCGGGGGGTCGCTGATCGGCGAACCGGTGGGATGATGGCGCGATGAGCACGGGGTCCGGATTCGACGGCGAACCACCCGAGGGGCGCAGCCCCGCCGGGCGTGGGGACGACGGCACGTTCGCCGACGTCCTCAACGGGTTCACGCTGGATTCCGGCCGTGCCCGCCGGAAGCGCAAGAAGAGCAAGGAGTCCCCGCAACCCCCGGCCGCCGGTGCGCACGCGGCCGCGGATCCGCCGGCGTCCGCGCCGTCGGCCGACCAAGGAGATCGTGTGACCTCTTTAGTCTCGCCACCCGGCAGTACCGACGGGGACAGCCCCAGACCAGGCGGTTTGTTCGACCCGGGGCCGCCCAGCGGCGAATTCGTCATGCCCGCGGTGTTCGAGCAGCCGCCCGCGCCCGAGGAACTGACGGCCATCGTCCGGCCCTACGCGCTGACCGGCGGCCGCACCAAGGCCAATTACGCCCTGGAGCTGGAGACACTGATCTCCGCGAAGGACTACGCTGCCACCGGTGGCTTCCCCGAAGTGGCCGCGGAGCAGATCGAGTGCATCTCGATCATGGAAGAGTGCCGGACCCCCCGTTCGGTCGCCGAGATCGTGTCGGCGCTGCGGGTGCCTCTGGGCGTGGCCCGGGTGCTGATCAGCGACGCGGCCGACGCGGGGCTGGTCACGGTGCACAAGACGATTACGGGCAATGACGGCGCCGAGGCACATCTGGTGTTGATGGAAAGGGTTTTGAGTGGACTCCGTCGGCTATAAGGCACCGCGGGACACCGCGCCCCCGACCATGACCTCGGCCAAGATCGTGGTGGCCGGCGGCTTCGGCGCGGGGAAGACGACCTTCGTCGGGTCGGTGTCGGAGATCGTGCCGCTGACCACCGAGGCGATGATGACCGACGCCAGCGTGGGCGTCGACAACCTCGACCACACGCCGGGCAAGTCGACGACGACCGTGGCGATGGACTTCGGCCGCGTGTCGCTGGACGCGGACCTGATCCTCTACCTGTTCGGCACGCCCGGGCAGCAGCGGTTCTGGTTCATGTGGGACGACCTGGTCCGCGGCGCCATCGGCGCGGTGGTGCTGGCCGACACGCGCCGGCTGGCCGACTCGTTCGCGCCGATCGACTTCTTCGAGGACCGCGGGCTGCCGTACATCGTCGGCATCAACACGTTCGACGGCGTGCTGGAGCACGACATCAACGACGTCCGCGAGGCCCTGTCGATCGACCCGAACATCCCGATCGTCCGCTGTGACGCCCGGGACCGCGAGTCGACCAAGCAGACGCTGATCACGCTGGTCGAGTACGCCATGCGGCAGTGGATCGCGCTGCGGGCGGCCAACGCGCGCTGAGGCCGGCGGGGCCCGGGAGTGCCCCGGGCCCGGCGCCGCTCACGCCCGGCGGTAGCGCAGCAGCACGACCTCGTCGTCGAACATGCGCGACTGAGCCAGGGTGAGACCGAGCCGCGCGGTGCTCTCGGCGAACGGCCGCTTGCCGCCGCCGAGAACGACCGGGTGCACGAAGATCTGGTACTCGTCGATCAGGCCGCGCGCGGTGAGCTCGGCGGCCAGCTCCGCGCCGCCCATGAGCAGCAGGTCCTCGCCGGGCTCGGCCTTCAGGGACGCGACCGCTTCGGTCAGGTCCCCGCCGACGACCCGCGTGTTCCAGTCCGCCTTCTCCAGCGTCCGCGAGAAGACGACCTTCGGCGTCTCCCGCCACACGGGCGCGAAGGCGAGGTCGTGCGGGTCGTCCGAGATCGACTCGGCGGCCGGCCAGTACGCGGACATCATGTCCCAGACCTTCCGCCCGTAGGCGAACTCACCGCAGCGCGAGCTCAGCCCCCGCGAGTAGGCGGACAGCTCGGGACCCATGACGGGCCAGTCGAACTCGCCGTTCGGGCCCTCGACGCAGCCGTCGAGCGAAGTGTGGACCATGTAGACGATCTCGCGCATTTCCATCTCCTCCTGGTGGGTCTGACGGGAGGAGGTCGGAGTCGCGGACGCGGACCGGACACGGGCGCGGAGAAAGTTTTCAGTACTCGTCGTGGCGGCGCCTTGCGAGCTTGGCCGCGTGCGCGCGGCGGCGCCCCGCTGCCCCGTCCGGTCCTCGGCGGTGACCCCACTTCGCCCAGGTCACCGCGAGCAACGCGGGTCGGAAGCGGCTCGCGGCCCCAGCCCGTCAGTACTCGTCGTGCCGTCGCCACCAGGAGCCGGGACCGTCGTCGCCGCGGCTCTCCTCCTCCCACGCTTCCTGGCGGCCGAGCGGCGTCACATCCAAGTACCGGTGCGAAGCGAGGAACATCTCGCCGCCCCGGCCGCTGGTGAAGTACGTCCGGTACACGTCGTCGCCGTCACGCAGGAACACGCTGACGCCGAAGCCCCTTCCGACGCCGCAGTCCTCGGTGAAGTCGCTGCCGTGCGCGGACACCCACGGCACGTTCCAGCCCATCCGGGTCTTGTACCGCTCGATCTCCGCCAGGGTCGCCGGCGCGACGACCTTCAGCGTGACGTCGCGGGCGTGCAGGTGGGCCAGGTGCGGCAGGTTGTCGACGACCAGCGAGCAGCCGGGGCAGCCCGCCTCGTCGCCCGGGTGCAGCATGAAGTGGTAGACGATCAGCTGGCGGCGCCCGTCGAACAGGTCGAGCAGGCTCTGCTTCCCCGACGCCGACTCGAACGCGTACGGCTTGGTGAAGGGCACCATCGGCAGCCGCCGGCGTTCGGCGGCGAGGTGGTCCGCCGCCTTCATGAGCTCCTTCTCCTTGACGAGCAGCGCGTCGCGCGCGGCCTGCCAGTCCTCCGGCGAGACGATCCGGGGCAGGGTGGCGGTCATCGAACGTCCTTTCTGCGGATGAAGCCGGTCAGGTCTTCGAAGCTGGAGGTCCAGCCCTCGTCGTGGCCGTCGCGGTCGGCGGTGGTCGGGAAGCCGGTCTGGACGAACGTCATCTCGGTCTTGCCGCCGAGGTCGGCGAAGCCGATCGTCACGAGCGTCTCGGTGCGCAGGTCGCCTTCGGTGTCCCAGGCGAAGGTGAACACGAGCCGTTCGGGGGCGGTGATCTCGCGGTAGACGCCGCGCATCCAGTGCTCGTCGCCCTCGGGGGAGCGGATGCACGCCCGCCAGGCGCCGCCCGGCCGGGTCGCGAGGGTGACGGCGGAGCCGGTGTAGCCGTGCGGGCCGAGCCAGCTCGCCAGCTGGTCCGGGTCGGTCCACGCGGCGAAGACGAGCTCGCGCGGGGCGTCGAACACGCGCGTGATGGTGAGGTCAGGCATCGCCGGTCAGCCTCCTCAGGTGGTCCTCGAGGCGGTCGAACCCGCCCTCCCAGAATCGGCGGTAGGTCGCGACCCAGTCGGCCACGTCCTCCAGGGGTTTGGCCTCCAGCCGGCAGGGCCGCCACTGACGGGTGCGGCCCCGGGTGATCAGCCCGGCCTCCTCGAGCACCTTCAGGTGCCGGGACACCGCGGGCAGGGTCATCGGGAGCGGCTCGGCGAGCTCGTTCACCGTCGCCTCGCCGGCCGAGAGGCGGGCGAGGATGGCGCGCCGGGTCGGATCGGCGAGAGCCGAGAACGTCCGGCTCAGCGTGTCAGTCATTTCACCACCTTGTTAATTAACGTACTCGTTAAATATAGGCCCGAGCTCGCGGAAGTCAAGGTTCTCCCGGGGTGTCGTGAGATCCGCGTCACGGGTCCTCGGGTTTCCAATAGTAGGAAGTCAAAGTATTTTGGAGGGATGAGCAGCGAGCTGTACCGCCCCGTGCACCCCGTCCGCTTCGTGACCGCGTCGAGCCTCTTCGACGGCCACGACGCGTCGATCAACATCATGCGGCGGATCCTGCAGTCCCAGGGTGCGGAGGTGGTCCACCTCGGCCACAACCGGTCGGTCGACGAGGTCGCCACCGCGGCCATCGCCGAGGACGTCCAGGGGGTCGCCATCTCGGCTTACCAGGGCGGGCACGTCGAGTACTTCTCCTACCTGGTCGAACTCCTCCGCGAGCGCGGCGCGGGCCACATCAAGGTCTTCGGCGGCGGGGGCGGGGTGATCGTGCGCGAGGAGATCGAGCTGCTGCACTCGCGCGGTGTCGCCCGCATCTTCTCGCCCGAAGACGGCTACGAGATGGGTCTGCCGGGCATGATCAACATGATGATCAAGGCCTGCGACGTCGACCTCGCGGCCGAAGCGCCCGCGCTGGACAAGGTGCTCTCCGGGGACGTCGCCGCGCTATCGCGGGCCATCACCCAGCTGCAGGCCGAAAAGCTACCTGGTGACCTGCTGAGTGGCATCACCGAGGCCGCCGGCAAGCGCGAGGTCCCGGTGCTCGGCATCACCGGCACCGGCGGCTCGGGCAAGTCGTCGCTCACCGACGAGCTGATCCGCCGCTTCCGCCTCGACCAGGAGGACAAGCTGCGGATCGCGGTGCTCGCCGTCGACCCGTCGCGGCGCAAGGGCGGCGGCGCGCTGCTCGGCGACCGCATCCGGATGAACTGCCTCGACGGCTCCCCGGTGTACTTCCGCTCGCTGGCCACGCGCACGACGTCGGGGGAGATCCCGGCCGGGCTGAGCGAGTCGATACTGGCCTGCAAGGCCGCCGGGTTCGACCTGGTGATCGTCGAGACGCCGGGCATCGGCCAGGGCGACGCGGGCATCGTCGACTTCGTGGACGAGTCGCTGTACGTGATGACGCCGGAGTTCGGCGCCGCGTCGCAGCTGGAGAAGATCGACATGCTCGACTTCGCCGACGTCGTCGCGATCAACAAGTTCGAGCGCCGCGGCGCCGAGGACGCCCGCCGCGACGTCGCGCGCCAGCTGGTGCGCAACCGCGAAGCCTTCTCGGAGGGCCCGGAGGACATGCCGGTGTACGGCACGAGCGCGGCGAAGTTCAACGACGACGGCGTCACCGCGCTCTACCAGCACCTGCGCGGGATGCTCGCCGAGCGAGGCCTCGGCGTGTCCGCGGGAACGCTGCCGAAGGTCGAAGGCAAGGTGTCGACCGACGCCTCGACGATCATCCCGGGAAACCGGGCCCGGTACCTGGCCGAGATCTCCGAGACCGTGCGCGGTTACCACGCGAAGACGCAGGCGCAGGTCGCCGCGATCCGCAAGCACGAGGCCCTCTCGACCGCGCGTGCGGAACTGGCCAAGGTCGACGCGTCGACCGACGCGCTGGACGGCCTCCTCGCCGCCGCCGAGTCCGATGTGGACGGCGAGTCGGCAAAGCTCCTCGCGCGGTTCCGCGAGCTGGCCGAGGAATACCGCCAGGACGAGCTGGTCGTCAAGATCCGCGACAAGGAGCTGCGCACGCAGCTGTGGCGCGACACGCTGTCGGGCAACCGGATCCCGCGCGTCGCCCTGCCGCGGTACGCCGAGTCCGGCGAGCTGCTGTCGTTCCTGCGCCGCGAGAACCTGCCGGGCTACTTCCCCTACACCGCGGGCGTTTTCCCGTTCAAGCGCGACGGCGAGGACCCGGCGCGGATGTTCGCCGGCGAGGGTGACGCCTTCCGCACCAACCGCCGCTTCAAGCTGCTGTCGGCCGACTCGGAAGCCAAGCGGCTGTCGACGCCGTCACCGGTAGCGAGCCCTCTCGGTACCCGAGATAGGCGAACCCCGTCATCAGGTGAACCGGCCACCGGTAGCTGACGTTCAGCTGAACACCA
>NZ_JBSFNC010000260.1:0-7203 GCF_053586895.1 Amycolatopsis sp. NPDC003731
GTTTTTTTTTTTTCATTATTTTTAATTTATTTTTTTAGTTGGTTTTGTGGTGGCGGGGTCCGCGGAATTCTGGCGGGCCGGCTGCGGGTCATACCGGGGCCGGGGCGGCCGCCCGCGCCCGCCCCCCCCCCCTTCCAGGTCACTGAAACCTGTTCCACCACACTGCCGAGCTGACAAACCCCGACCACTCGCCGTATCTTGTCGAGAACAGTAACGTGTTCTAGTCTGGCGCCGTGGAAGGGACCGGGATGGACGAGCAGGCGATGCGGTATCCGAACCACCTCGGCCACCTGGTCGTCTCCGCCCTGAAACGGCACCGGGACAAGCCCGTCATGGTGCTGGGCGAGACCACGATGACCGGGGGCCGGACCGCCGAGCAGGTCAGCCAGTACGCCCAGGCCTTCGAGGCGCTCGGCGCGGGCACCGGCGCGCCGGTCGCGCTGCTGTCGCTGAACCGGCCGGAAGTCCTGCTCATCATCGCCGCCGGGCAGCTGCAGGGCTCGCGGCGGACCGCGCTGCACCCGCTCGGGTCGCTCGACGACCACGCCTACATCCTCGGCGACGCCGGCATCACCACGCTGATCATCGACCCGGTGCCCGCCTTCGTCGACCGCGCGCTCGGCCTGCTCGACAAGGTCCCCGGCCTGACGCAGGTGCTCACCATCGGGCCGGTGCCGGAGCCGCTGGCCCACGTCGGCAAGGACCTCACCGCGGCCGCCGCGACGTTCGAACCCGGGCCGCTGGCGCCCGCCGTGCTGCCGCCGGACCAGGTCGTCTCCATCACCTACACCGGCGGGACCACCGGCAAGCCCAAGGGGGTCATGGGCACCGCGCAGGCGATGACCACGATGACGCAGATCCAGCTGGCCGAATGGGAGTGGCCGGAGGCGCCGAAGTTCCTGATCTGCACCCCGCTCTCGCACGCCGGCGCCGCGTTCTTCGCCCCGACGCTGATCAAGGGCGGGTCCCTGGTCGTCGTGCCGAAGTTCGACCCCGCCGACACCCTGCGGATCATCGAAGAGCAGCGGATCACCGCGACGATGCTGGTGCCCACCATGCTCTACGCGCTGATGGACCACCCCGACTCGCGCACCCGCGACCTGTCCTCGCTGCAGACGGTCTACTACGGGGCCGCGTCGATCAACCCGGTGCGCCTGCGCGAGGCGATCGACCGGTTCGGCCCGATCTTCGCCCAGTACTACGGCCAGTCCGAGGCCCCGATGGCGATCAGCTACCTCGCCAAGGGCGACCACGACGACGCCCGCCTCGCCTCCTGCGGCCGTCCGTCGGCCTTCCTGCGCACCGCGCTGCTCGACGCCGACGGCAACCCGGTGACCCCCGGCGAGCCGGGCGAGATCTGCGTGGCCGGGCCGCTGCTCGCCGGCGGGTACTGGAACCTGCCGGAGATCACCGCCGAGACCTTTCGCGACGGCTGGCTGCACACCGGCGACGTCGCCCGCGAAGACGAGGACGGCTTCTGGTTCATCGTCGACCGGGTCAAGGACATGATCGTCACCGGCGGGTTCAACGTGTTCCCCCGCGAGGTCGAGGACGTCGTCGCCGAGCACCCGGCGGTCGCCCAGGTCGGCGTGATCGGCACCCCGGACGAAAAGTGGGGCGAAGCGGTGACGGCGGTCGTGGTCCTGCGCAAGGACGCCGACCACGACCTCGAGCGGCTCACCGCCGAGATCCAGGCCGCGGTGCGCGAGCGCAAGGGCCCGGTGCACGTGCCCAAGCAGGTGATCGTGGCGGAGTCGCTGCCGATGACCGGGCTGGGCAAGCCGGACAAGAAGGCCCTGCGCGCGCAGTACGAGCCCCGCCGGGCCGGCGTGTAGCGCCCTCCTCCGTTCGAGCGAACCCCGGTCACGGACCGGCTCGCCATCTCGTCCCCGGGGTTCGCCGGCGGCATCGCGGACGGCTCGACCACCGACGGCGTCGTCCGCCTGCCCGGCGCCGGCGTCCAGCCGATCGCCGGGCCGGAGGTCTTCGGCCTCGACGAGTGGGTGCGCACCATGCTGACCGCCGAACAGAGTTGCCGGGCGGTCACCCAAGGCGAACGGGTACGCTGACCCCGCTAGTCAACAAATTGAGTAGGCGAGGTGCGCAATGAACAGCTTCCGCAAGGCCGTCGAGGCCCGCGATCCCGACGCCATGGCCGCGACGCTGGCGGAGAACGTCGTCTTCCGCAGCCCGGTCGCGTTCAAGCCGTACCCGGGCAAGGCGATCACCGCGGCAATCCTGCGCGGCGTGCTGCGCGTGTTCGAGGATTTCCGGTACGTGCGCGAGCTGACCGGCGGCGAAGGCCGGGATCACGCGCTCGTCTTCGAAGCCCGGATCGGGGACGTGCGGGTCGAGGGCTGCGACTTCCTGCACCTCGACGAAGAGGGCCTGATCGACGAGTTCACCGTGATGGTCCGGCCGCTCTCCGCCGCGCAGGCGCTGGCGGAAGCGATGGCGGCGCAGTTCGGGCAGATCCAGCGCGAAGCACTCAACTAGTTGAGCATGGCACTGCGCAACGCGCTGATGGCGGCGCTGCTCGAAGGCGAGGCGTCGGGCTACGACCTGGCGAAGGGGTTCGACGCCTCGGTGGCGAACTTCTGGGCGGCCACCCCGCAGCAGCTGTACCGGGAACTCGACCGCATGGCGGCCGACGGCCTGGTGCGGGCGCGGGTGGTCCACCAGGAGCGGCGCCCGGACAAGCGGCTGTTCTCGCTCACCGACGCCGGGCACCGGGCGCTGCGCGAGTTCACCGCGCGCCCGCCCCGCCCCGGCGTGATCCGGGACGAGCTCCTGGTGCAGGTGCAGGCGGTGGACGTCGGCGACGAAGGGGCGGTCCGGCAGGCGCTGGCCGAGCGGATGGCCCGGGCGGAAGCCAAGATCGCGGGCTACGAACGGCTTCGTGCGCGGCTGCTGGACGGCCGCTTCGAGGACGACTACCTCGCCGAAGCCGAGCGGATCGGCCCGTACCTGACGCTGATGCGGGGCCTGTCGTTCGAGCGCGAAAACCTGCGGTGGTGCGAGCAGTCGCTCAAGGTGCTCGACCGGCGCGGGCGCGGGTCAGCTCAGGCCGGCGTCGTGGACTAGGATCGCCACCTGGGTCCGGTTCGCCGCCTCGAGCTTCGCCATGATGTGTCCGATGTGGACTTTGACGGTGGACTCGCTGACCGCCAGGGCCTTGGCGATCTCCGCGTTGCTCAGCCCGCGTCCGATGTGGACGGCCACGTCGTGTTCGCGCGAAGTCAGCACCGAGAGCTTCGCCCGGGCCCGTGCAGTGCCGCCGCCGGCGGCGAATTCGGCCAGCAGCCGCTTGGTGATCTTCGGCGACAGCATCGCCTCGCCGCGGGCCGCGACGCGCACCGCGTGGACCAGCTCACGCGGCGGGGTGTCCTTCAGCAGGAACCCGGCCGCGCCGTGGCGCAGCGCCGTGTAGACGTACTCGTCGACGTCGAAGGTCGTCAGCACCACCACCGCCGGGGCCGCCGGGTGCTCCGCCAGCCGCCGGACCACTTCGAGCCCGTCGACCTTGGGCATCTGGACGTCGGTGAGCACGACGTCCGGCCGGTGGCGGTCGGTCAGCTCGACCGCCCGCACGCCGTCGGTGTCCTCGGCGACCACCTCGACGTCACCCGCCGACTCCAGGATCATCCGGATGCCGCTGCGGACCAGTTCCTCGTCCTCCAGCAGCACGACCTTGACCGTCACCGCCGTCCTCCCACCGGGAACCGCGCCAAAACCCGGAACCGGCCGTCGCCGGTCGGCCCGGTCTCCAGGTCGCCGCCGGCCAGCTCCACTCGTTCGCGCATCCCGACCAGACCGTAGCCGGACCCCGGGACGGCACTGCCGTGCGGGGTCAGCCGGTTGGTCACCTCCACCGCCAGCCGGTCCCCGGTGACCGCGAGCCGGACCCCGACGGCGGCGTGCGGCGCGTGCTTGCCCGCGTTGGTCAGGGATTCCTGCACGACCCGGTACACGGCCCGGCCGACGTCGCCGGGCACCACCGGCAGCGGGTCCGGCAGGGCCAGCTCGACCCGCGCCCCGCTCGCGGCGACCCCCTCGACGAGGTGTTCCAGCGAGGCGAGGACACCGGGGCCGGCGTCCTCGGCCGGGGCGTCGTCGCGCAGCACCCGCAGGATCCCGCGCAGCTCGTCGAGGGCGAGGGCGCTGGTGGCGCGGATCGTTTCGGCGGCCTGCTCGGTCTCTTCGTCCGGTGCCCGCAGCGACAGCGCGCCGGCCTGCAGCGCGACCGCGGTCACCCGGTGGGCGACGACGTCGTGCATCTCGCGGGCGATCCGCCGCCGTTCGGCGAAGACGGCCCGGTCGGCCAGCAGCGTCCGGGTGCGCTCGGCTTCGTCGGCGCGTTCGCGCAGCACGGCCAGCAGCGCCGCGCGCTGGTGCATCCACAGCCCGGCCAGCACCGGCCCGAGCACGAAGGTGCCGAGCACGACCACGACGAGGGTGAAGCTGCCGGGGTCCCGCAGCACCGGCACCACGTTCCCGGCGATCCCGGCGACGACCACGGCCACCCCGGTCACGACGCTCACGCCGTGCCGGGCGGCGACCGAGTACTGCGCCACCATCAGCGGGATCAGCGTCACCCCGGCGGGCATGCAGGCCACGGCGACGAGCAGCACGAGGAAGGGCCACCGGCGCCGCGCCAGCAGGGCGAGCCCGGAGACGACGACGGCGGGGACGTAGAGCGCGGGGTGCGGGTCACGCGGGTCGCCGCCGGTCAGGGACACGACGATGACGGCCGCGGCCACCGCGACGTCGAGCGCCAGCAGGAGGAGGCGGCCGTCCCACCAGCTCAGCCATCGCTTCACCGTGATCAGCCTAGGCTCCCGCCGCGGGCCGTGCCGACCGCGGCCGCCGTCAGCGCCACGGCGACCAGCCCCGCGAAGGCACCGATCCCGGGCGCGGCGAACAAGGCCGTGCCGGTGAACGGGAGGACGGTCGCCGGGACGCCGGCGACCACGCCGAGGACGAGCTCCACGACGAACGCCCACCCCGCGAACACCCCGATCGCGAGCCCGCTGTGCCGCAGCAGCCCGCCGAGCGCCACCCCGGCGAGTCCGGAAAGGACGGTCAGCAGGACCACCGCCCCGGCCGCCCTGCCCGCCGCCCCCTCGCCGGCGGGCAGGGCACCCCCGCCCGCGGCCACCCCGGCCGCGGTCAGCACCACCATCGCCACCCCGCCGAGCCCCCCGAGCCCGCCGGTGACCAGCGCCCGCGCAGCGACGATCCGCGAGGGCGAGCGCAGCACGAGCCGCGTGGTGGCGAGGGTCCCGTACTGGTGGTCCGCCCCGAACGAGGCCACCCCGATCGCGGCGACGAGCACCGCACCGAGCTTCCCGGCCACCCCGGAGGCGGCGACGAAGGCCCCGGGATCGCGCCGCAGGCCCCAGTGGAGACCGGAGGCGAACTGCAGGACTCCGGACGCGGTCAGGAGCAGCCACGTCGACCGCAGCGAGCGAGCCCTGGCCCATTCGTAGGCCAGTGCACGCTTCACGACAGCCCCGGCGGACAGCGCCACAGCATCCCGGCCCGCACCCCGCCGAAAGCCGACTCGCGCGTCACGACGGCCTCGGGGTGGCGCCGGCCCGGCACCGCAGCCGCCATCGCGCCCGCCGATGTGCTCGGGGCCGCCACCCCGGCCCGCCACCCCACCCGCACTTCTCCGGAACCCGACTCGCGCTTCACAACAGCCTCCGGCGACGCCGGCCATACACCGCACCCGCCGATGTGGCCGGAGTCCCCACCGCAGGCTCGGCCGCAGCCGCAGCCGCAGCCGCCGTCGCGGGCGCCGCAGCCGCCGTGGCGCTCGCGGTCGCCGCCAGGAATGCGTCTTCCAGGCCGCTCTGCCGCACGAACACCTCGCGCACCACCACCCCTGCGCGGCCGGCCACCGCCACCACTCGCCCGGTGTCGGCCGTGTCCACCACCAGCTCCCCCGCCTCCTGCCGCACCCGCAGGCCGTCGCGGGCCAGGGCCACCTGCAACGCTCCCGGGCTTTCCGCCCGCACCACCACGTCGGCGCGCGCGTGCCGACGGACGAACTCGTCCAGTGGCCCGGCCGAGACGAGCCGGCCACCGGCGATGACGATCAGGTCCTCGGCGAGCATCGCCGTCTCCGCCAGCAGGTGCGAGGAGGCGAAGACCGTCCGGCCCTCCCCCGCCAGCCGCTTCAGCAGGTCGCGGATCCACCGGACGCCCTGCGGGTCGAGCCCGTTCGCCGGCTCGTCGAGGATCAGGTATTCCGGGTCGCCCAGCAGCGCGGTGGCCAGGCCGAGCCGCTGCTTCATGCCCAGGCTGAACCGGCCCGCCGGCTTCCGGGCGACGTCCGCGAGCCCCGCCTCCGCCAGCACCTCGCGGACCCGCCGGGGTGGCACGCCGCCGCCCGCGGCGACCATGCGCAGGTGCGCGGCGGCCGTCCGGGCCGGGTGCACCGCCGCGGCGCCGGCCAGCACGCCGACCGTCCGAAGTGGACCTGGCACCTCGGCGTAGGTCCGCCCGCCGAAGGTCGTGCGGCCGCGCCCGCGGGTGAGGCCGAGCATGAGCCGGATGGTCGTCGACTTGCCGGCGCCGTTCGGCCCGAGGAAACCGGTCACGACGCCCGGGCGCACGGTGAACGAAAGCTCACCGACGCCAGCACCGTCCCGATAGGACTTGCCGAGTCCGTCCGCGACGATCACCGCCGGACCGCCACGGCGGCGTCGCGGCGGCCGAACAGGAACCACAGCACACTGCCCAGGAACGGCGCGCAGAAGGCGAAGACCACCCAGACGAGCTTCATCCCGCCGGTCAGCGGGGACCGCAGGATGCCGACGAGCGCGGCCAGGAATAGCACGGCGAAGGCCAGCACGGCGACGCCGGCCACGCCCAGCAGGAGCCAGGCCTGCGTCGTCTCGGATGCCACGGACATGCGAACTCCACTTCGGACTCGGTGAACACCACCACGATCGCCGTCCGGGCGGGCCCGCACATCGGAAGTTCGGACGTCATGAGCTAGGCAGAAAGTATTAACCCGCGGTTGTACGACTCTTGTACGGCCGCGTCCGACGATGGCTCCCATGTCACTCCACCGTCTGGCCAAGGCCGCACTGGCCGCCGGCGTGCTCTCGGCTTCTTCGTCAACACCCTGGCCGTGCGCGCCGACCTGTCCGGCTCACGGACCGGCACCACCCTGCTCACGGAGGTCCGCGCGGC
>NZ_JBSFNC010000261.1:0-6849 GCF_053586895.1 Amycolatopsis sp. NPDC003731
GCGACCGAGGCCCAGTCCCCGCTTTCGATGGCCGACTTCAGGTCGTTCGCCGTCTCCAGCAGCGAAATGCCCGAATACGCCTTCGTGGAGTCCTTGGTCTCAGCCACCAGCGGGTTTGCCACTTGTTGACCTTCTTTTCGTCGGGCCTTCAGCCAAAATTAGCAGCGCCGTCTCCTCGGGCGGCGGCCCCGCGACCCGCCTGCCCGAAAATCCGCCATCGCTGCCCGGGGTGGGCAACGGCCCGCCGGCGTGGAGGTGATCACCACCGGGGACCCCCGACGAGTGGGCGGTTCGCACCTCTGCCGCGGCCGGGAACGCTCTTAAAGTCACTCGCGACCAGGCCACCGGACCGGAAGAGGCGCCATGGACGGGCTGATGCAGCCACGGCCGCTCACCATCGCCCACATCCTGGAGCGAGCCGAGCGGCTCTTCGCGCACAAGGAAGTCGTCACGGCCGGGGGCGAGCGGCTCACCTACGCCGAGGTCGCCGTCGGGACCCGCCGCCTCGCCGCCGCGCTGGACGCCCTCGGCGTCCCGCCCGGCGCCCGGGTCGCGACCTTCGCGAGCAACCACCGCCGGCACCTCGAGCTCTACCTGGCCGTGCCGGTGACCAAGCGGGTGCTGCACCCGATCAACATCCGGCTCCCGGCGGAGCACCTCGAGTACATCGTCGAGCACGCCGAAGACGACGTCGTGTTCGTCGATCGCGCGCTGCTGCCGCGGATCTGGCCGAGCGCCGCCCGCCTGCCGCGGGTGCGCCACTGGATCGTGCTGCCGGACGACAGCGGCGAGCCGATTCCGGCGGACCCCCGCATCCGGCACTACGACGACCTGGTCTCCGCGGCCGCGCCGGTCACCGGCTCGTTCGAGGACTCCTTCACCCTCGCCGACGAGCACCTCGCGTCCGGGCTCTGCTACACCTCCGGGACGACCGGGCGGCCCAAGGGCGTGCTCTACAGCCACCGCTCGACGGTCCTGCACGGCCTGGGGACGCTCGCCGCGGGCCTGATCGGCCTCGGCGAAAGCGACGTCGTGCTGCCGATCGTGCCCATGTTCCACGCCAACGCCTGGGGCCTGCCCTACGGCGCCATGCTGGCCGGCGCGGCCCTGGTCCTGCCCGGCCCGTCCGCGGACCCCGGCCACCTGCTGCGGCTGATGGCCGCCGAGCGCGTCACCGTCGCCGGGGCCGTCCCCACGGTCTGGACGAGCATGGCGCCCGGGCTGCGCGACCACGACCTGAGCGCCACGCGGTTCCTGCTCGGCGGCGGGTCGGCTGTCCCGCCGGCGCTGTCGGAGACCTTCCGCGCCGCTATCGGGGTGCCCATCACGCACTCCTGGGGGATGACGGAGATCAGCCCGGTCGGGGCCATCGGCGGCACGCGCACCCAGCACCGGGACGCGCCCGCGGCGGACCAGGTCGCGGTGCGGGCCGCCCAGGGACAGCCGTTGCCGCTGGTCAACGTCCGGATCGTCGACGTCGAAACCGGCCGGGAGCTGCCCCGGGACGGCGACGCCGTCGGTGAGCTGCAGGTCGCGGGCCCGTGGGTGGCGGGCGGCTACTACCGGGTCGGCGCCGACGGCAGCTTCACCGCGGACGGCTGGCTGCGCACCGGTGACCTGGCCACGATCGACGCCGAGGGCTACCTGCGGCTGGTGGACCGGATGAAGGACCTGATCAAGTCCGGTGGCGAGTGGATCTCCTCGGTCGAGCTCGAGAGCGCCATCACCTCGCACCCGGACGTCGTCGAAGCGGCGGTGATCGCCCGCCCGGAC
Organism: Amycolatopsis sp. NPDC003731; assembly: GCF_053586895.1. NCBI lineage: Bacteria > Bacillati > Actinomycetota > Actinomycetes > Pseudonocardiales > Pseudonocardiaceae > Amycolatopsis > Amycolatopsis sp. NPDC003731. The sequence continues at coordinate 1,774 of NZ_JBSFNC010000261.1, forward strand.
CCGCGGTGGATGGAACGCCCGGTGGCGTACGTGGTGCTGCGCGACGGCGGCGAGACCACGGCCGACGAGCTCCTGGCGCACATCACGCCGATGGTCGCGAAGTGGTGGCTGCCCGACGAGGTCGTGTTCGTGCCCGCGTTGCCCAAGACCGGCACCGGCAAGATCTCGAAGACCGCCCTGCGCGATTCGGTGCGGGTCGGCTGACCGCTCAGGACGTGACCGCCCGGAGCTGGTGCAGCCGCAGGCCGAGCTGCAGTTCCAGGTCGTTCTCGTGGCGCCAGTCGGAGCCGAGCACCGCGGCGGCCCGGTCCAGGCGCTTGAGCAGGGTGTTGGCGTGCAGGTGCAGCGCGCGGGCGGTCGCCGCGACGTTGGCGCGGTGGACGTAGTACGCGCCGAGCGTGCCGACCAGATCGGTGCCCCGCCGCCGGTCGTACTCCAGGAGCGCGCCGATCGAGCCGGCCAGGAACCGGTCGAGCTCGCCGGCCCGCTCGGGGTCGAACACCATGGCGTACAAGGCGTACTGGCTCGTGGTGGCGCCGCCGTCGGTGTGCCCGAGCGCGCGCATCACGGCGCCGCAGCGACCGGCCAGGGACTGCGCCCGGGCCCAGTCGTGGCCGCTCGCGCGTTCCCCGACGACGATGACCGGACCGCCCAGCGTCCGCCGCAGTCTCGTGTGGACGTGGGCGACAGTGGCCTCGGCGTCGGCGCCGGGCAGGATCATCGTGGCCCGGCCGAAGTGCTCGCCGGCCAGCCCGGCGCGGTCCCGGGCGATGTCGTGCAGGTGCCGCGCGAGATCACCCGGCGGCACCGCGGGGGAGTCCGCGACCAGGACCAGGTCCAGGCGGTCGACGTCGATGGCGCGGGCCCGGGCGCGGGCTCGCTGGGCCGGGCCGATGCCGGGACTGCCGACCATGAGCTCGGTCAGCAGCTCCCCGCTCAGCCGCTCGCCGGCCTCGGCGACGGCCTGTTCCTTGAGGATGAGCAGCCCCAGGATGTGCGTGGCGCGTTCGAGGGTCCGCAGGTCCGTGTCGTCGCCGGTGCCCGACGGCCGGCTCCACACGAGCGCGCCGAGGTAGCTGTCGCCCGCCTGCACGGCCGCCACGCTGCGGTCGGTCCCGTCGGCGCCGGACGACGTCGTGCAGCGGCCGGTGCGGCGGGCGTCCTCGACGGCCCCGGCCAGGTCCGTCCTCAGTGGACTGCTGGTCCGGCCGAGCAGCGTGACACTGCCGCCGAGCTGGTCGGCGAGGTGCTGGGCGACGTCGGCCGGGGTCCCGCCGTCCAGCACGACGCCGGTCAGGGCTTCGTGGATCGCCTGCGCCCGTTCGATCTTCCCGTAGGCGACCCGCAGTTCCCGCAACGCGGTCCGGCTCTCCTCGTAGAGCCGGGCGTTGTCGAGGGCGACCGCGGCGTGGTCGGCGAACGCGTTCAGCAGCGCGATCTCCTCGGCCTGGAACGACCGTTCGGAGCGGTCCGCGGCGAACAGCGCGCCGACGGCTTCACCGCGGATCACCAGCGGCACGCCGAGCAGCGCGACCAGGTCCTCGGTGACGACCAGGCGGTCGAAGTTCGCGTCGTGCTGGATGAGCGTCGAGGTTGCGTAGTCGCGCACCCAGTGCGGGCTCTTGGAAGCCAGCACCTTGCCGCCGAGCCCGACCGTGGCCGGGATGGTCGCCGCGAGGAACTCCGCGGAGATCGTGCCTTCCGACGCGCGGGCCGACAGCCGGCCGTCCGCGCCGACCAGCGAGAGGTAGGTGAAGTCGGTGCCGATCAGGTCGTGGGCGTGGTGCACGATCGACTGGAGCACCTCGTCGAGCTCGCCCAGCGCGGTGAGCGACTTGACGGTGGCGTACAACGACGCCAGTTCGCGCTGCCGGCGCGGTTCCGCCGCACTGGTCACGGGGTCGCCCTCCTCGGCATCGGGGTGGGCGAAAGACCCACCGCTGCGGCGGGAGGAGTGGGTGGTCCACACCTCAGCCGGCAGCGTAACCGCGCCCTACCATCACCGCCAGCACCTGCCTGACCTCCTCGACGAAGGCGGCACCCATGGCCATTCCGCTCACCCAACCCGAAGGGCAGTCCGGCACCGGGGTGCCCGCCGCCCCGCGCCGGGGCTTCCGCAAACTGCTCGCCGCCGGGCTCATCGGCAGCTCGATCGAGTGGTACGACTTCTTCCTCTACGGCACCGCCGCCGCGCTGGTGTTCCCGAAGGTGTTCTTCCCGCACGCCTCGGCGCTGACCGGGACCCTGCTGGCTTTCAGCACGTTCTGGGCCGGGTTCGTGGCCCGGCCGGTCGGCGGCGTGCTCGCCGGGCACCTCGGCGACAAGTACGGGCGCAAGCCGGTGGTCGTCGCCTGCCTCGCGCTGATGGGGGCCGCGACCTTCCTGATCGGCTGCCTGCCCAGCGCGGCCAGCGTCGGCGCGCTCGCCCCGACACTGCTGGTCATCCTGCGGTTCGTCCAGGGCCTCGCGGCCGGCGGGCAGTGGGGCGGCATCGTCCTGCTGCTCACCGAATCCGCCAGTCCCAAGCGGCGTGGCTTCGCCGGGACGTTCGGGCAGACGAGCGTGCCGGTGGCGGTCATCCTGTCCAACCTGATCTTCGTCGCGGCCAGCGGCCTGATGCCCGATGCGGCCTTCCTCAGCTGGGGCTGGCGGATCCCGTTCCTGCTCAGCGTCGTGATGTTCGGCGTGGTGCTCTACATCCAGGCCAAGGTGGAGGACACCCCGGAGTTCCGGCAGCTGCAGGAAGCGGTGGCGGACAAGGAAGGCCCGGTCGTCCGGGCGCCGCTGGCCCAGGTCCTGCGCAGCAAGTGGGGCACCATCCTGCTCGGCTGCGGGCTGCTGTCGGCTACCAACAGCCTGTTCTACGTCAGCATTTCCGGGCTGCTCAGCTACGGCACCGGCACGCTCAAGCTCCAGCGCGACTCGCTGCTCGCGGTGGTGCTGCTCAGTTCCGCGGCGATGCTCGCGACGATCCCGTGGTCGGGACACCTTTCGGACAAGGTGGGCCGCCGCCCGCTGATCCTGATCGGCGGGCTGGGCGTGGCCGTCTGGGCGTTCCCGTACTTCGGGCTCGTCGGCACCGCGTCGCTGCCGCTGATCTTCGTCGCGGTCGCGGTGGGCTTCGTGTTCCAGTGCCTCACCTACGGCCCGATCGCGAGCTTCCTCGGCGAGCTCTTCGCGCCGAACGTCCGTTACTCGGGCGCGTCGCTGGCCTACCAGCTGTCCGCGATCGTCGTCAGCGGGGGCACGCCGTTCCTGATGACGGCACTGATCGCGGAGGCCGGGAGCACCTGGCCGGTCGCCGTCTACATCACGCTGATGGGACTGATCACCTTCGCCAGCGCGTGGTTCCTGCCCGAGACGAACCCGCCCGAGGTCCGGGCCGATCCGGACGCCGTCCCGGGCGCGCACCTGCACCAGGCGGCCGCGCGATGAGGAAGACGGTGGTGGCGGCCGTCGTGGCACTGACGGCGAGCGTCCCCGGCCCCGCGCTGGCGTCTCCGGCCGCGCCGGAGTGCGCCGGGCTCGCCGGGCTGCGGATTCCGGCGTCGGTCATCAGCCTGCCCACGAGCGGCGGGCTGGTCACGGCCGCCGCCGTGACGGGTGCCACCTGCCGGGTCGACGCCGACCTGTACCCGGTCGATCCGGCCGCGCCGGCCATCAAGCTGCGGGTCGCCCTGCCCGGTGCGTGGAACCACAAGGCGCTGATGTTCGGCGGCGGCGGGTACAACGGCACCATCCCCGACGTGGCGGCCAACGTGCCGTTCGGCCCCGCCGACCGGCCCACGCCGCTGGCCCGGGGCTATGCGACCTTCGCGAGCGACTCCGGCCACCAGCAGAACCCGGCGCGCCCGCCGTCCCTGGACGGGTCGTTCGGCGCGAACGACGAGGCCCTGACCAACTTCGCCGCCGGCGACGCGCTCAAGAAGACGCGGGACGCGAGCCTGTTCCTCATCAAGCGCGCCTACGCGGCCGCGCCTGCCGAAGTCTTCTTCGCCGGCGGGTCGACCGGCGGCCGGGAGGCACTGGTCGTCGCCCAGCGGTGGCCGGCCGCGTTCGACGGCGTCATCTCCGCCTACCCGGCCTGGAACAACCTCGCCGAGATCCTGGACCTGGGTTACCTCACGCAGGTCCTGTCGCGGCCCGGCGCTTTTCCCGACCCGGTGAAGCAGAAGCTTCTCTACGACAGCGTCATCAAGGCCTGTGACAGCCGGGACGGTGTCGCCGACGGCGTGGTCTCGAACCCGGGCTGCCGCTTCGATCCGCGCGTGCTGCGCTGCCCGGGCGGGGCCGACACCGGCCCGGCGTGCCTGTCGGACGCCCAGATCGGGGCGGTGACGGCCATGTCGTCGCCGTTCCGGTGGCCGTACCGGATCGCCAGCGGCGAAACGCAGTACCCCGGCTTCCCGTTCCTTGCGGGCGCGGACATGCGGACGCCGTTCCTCGGCTTCGGCACCACCGCGCCGGCCGACCCGATGCCGGTGACCAGCGGCTACGGCATGCAGTACTGGGACCAGTGGGTCAAGTACTTCCTCACCCGGGACCCGGGGCAGAACGCCTTGGACATCGATCCCCGGCACCCCGGCAAGTGGCTCGCCCGGATCAGCGCCCTGTCGAAGATCGAGGACCGCAACAACGCGGACCTGCGCCCGTTCGCCCGCGCGGGCGGCAAGCTGATCCTGCTGCACGGCGCCGCGGACGAGCTGGTCTCGCCGTACTCGACGAGCGACTACTACGAGCGCGTGCGCAGGGTGGTGGGTCCGCACACGACCGACGCGTTCCTGCGGTACTACGTCGTGCCCGGCGCCAACCACGCCAACTTCGGGACCCCGGCGTTCGCGGCCGGCTGGGATTCGCTCACGGCGCTCGAGCAGTGGGTGGGGACCGGCCGCGCGCCGGTGAACCAGGTCGTCACCGACCTGGCCCACCAGCGCACGCGGCCGCTGTGCGCCTACCCGGGCTGGCCCCGGTACCGCTCGGGTGACTTGAGCTGGGCGAATTCCGGCCCCGGGAGACCTTCGCGATCCGCGAACTCCAGTGCTGCGTCCAGGTCCGCGGCGAGCCAGTTGTTGATGC
>NZ_JBSFNC010000262.1:0-6525 GCF_053586895.1 Amycolatopsis sp. NPDC003731
GCCGCCGACCCCGGACCTCAGTTGCTGTTGCCGGGCTTCCAGCCGAGGTAGTTGGCGAAGTAGCCCTGGCGGGCGTGGCCGATGGCGCCGTTGACGCTCGTCGCCCAGACTCCGCCGCTTCCGTCGGCGATGCCGACGTGGCCGTAGGCCGAGATGTTCCAGAACACGAACGCTCCGCGCGGCGGGGTGCCGGTCGTGTGACGGGCGCCGTCGGACGACCGCCAGTGGTCGATCGCGCTCGCGTGGTGGGTCACGCGGTCCCACGCCAGGCGGACCGCCTTCTCGCAGTAGCCCTGGTACGCGGTGCTGCCGTTGCGACTGGAGAACCAGGCGATCGCCTGGTTCGCGGTCCGCGCCGCGGCGAGGTCGGCCGCCGAGTCGGTGATCACCGCGCCTGGGTCGGCGATGTCGGCGGCGGTCACCTCCGCGTAGACCTCCGACGGGGCGACGGCGGCCGAAGCGACGGTCGCGCCGCCGAAGAGCAGGGCGGCCGAGAGCGCGGCCGCCTGGCAGATCATGCGCATGGTTTCTCCCTCAGTAGGCCGGGCGGGCGGCCCGGCGAGGAGAACCCTGCGCCCCGCCGCTACACCGGCTCTACACCGCCGCTCTCGCGCGGGCGAATGACAAGAACCGCGACGGCGAAGACCGACGCCCATGACAAATTTCCCCGCAACCGAAAACAGTCGTGGCCGGTTGGGAAGTTTTCCACCTAGTATCCGAAGCCCGACGAGGAAAGGACGCACCAATGCGGAAAACCCGTGGAATCGGCGTTGCCGCGCTGCTGGCCGCCGCGCTCGCCATTGTTTCCGCCGGACCGGCCGCGGCCGCCGAAAAGCCGCTCACCTACCGGGGCGGGTTCCCGCTGATCGGTGACCAGCAGGTCGCCGTGGTGGTCAAGGCCGACATCCCGGCGGCCACGACCGCGGGCAGCACGATCTCGGTGCCGTTCAGCCTCGACGTCGACGCCGGTCGGGCCGCCGGCGACGGCCTGCGCCTGGTCGGCGCCACCCAGCTCTCCGGCTCGATCAAGTCCCAGGTGAACGTCGCGGTCGGCGGCCAGTCCGTCGCGATCCCGGTCGAGCTGCCGATCCCCGGGACGCCGGTGCCCGCCGAAGGCAGCCTGAAGTTCACTGCGGTCGGGCAGGTCGACTTCACCGTCCCGGCCGGCACCCCGGCCGGGGAGGCGACCAGCAGCGTCGACGCCGCCGCGAGCACGCACGTCGTCACCGACAGCAGCCTCGGCGAGTTCGACGTCGCCCTGACGCTCGACCCGCCGGACCAGGACGCCGTTCTCGGCACGACGACCGTGTCCTGACCGGGTCGCGAAGCAGGGGCCGCCGGAATCCGTCCGGCGGCCCCGAGCCGATGCCGGAATCCGGCGTCCCGGAACTGCCGGGATCCGCCCGAATCGTTTCCCCTCAACGCAATCCTCCCTTGGTAGGTACCGGATCACCGTGCCGGGCGCGGAGTATTCCGTGCCACCACGTCGAATCGTCACCGGCTGGAGGAGCACTTCGTGAAAACCACCTCACGAGTCCTGTGTGGACTCGCCGCGCTCTCGGTCGCGGCCGGCACGCTGCAGGCGCCGGCCGCCGCGGCCGCGGCCCGGACCGATCTCGGGATCACCATGCAGGCCCAGCAGAAAGACCAGTGGTGCTGGGACGCCAGCGGCAACACCATCGCCGCCTTCTGGGGATACTCCCTGACCCAGACCCGGTTCTGCCAGATCGCGCACAACGAGTCCGGCAGCGACTGCGCCAACAACCAGGGCTACCTGTCCGACCAGCAGCGCGTGTTCCGCTACCTCGGCTTCACGAACGTCGGGTCGTACAACTCGAGCGGCCAGACGCTTTCCTTCACCGGCGTCAAAAACCAGATCGACGCCGGAAAACCGGTCGGCACGCGCATCGGCTGGCGGTCCGGCGGCGGCCACATGCACGTGCTCTACGGATATGACAATTCCGGCGGCGCCACCCGCGTCGAATACGGCGACCCGTGGCCGAACAACAGCCGCTACAACTCGATGAACTACGACACCTACCGCTCGAACAACCAGTTCCAGTGGACCCACACGCTGTACGGGATCGAGGGATGAGCATGCTGCGGAAAGCGATGGGCGTGGCCGTGCTGGCCGGCGCCGCGATGCTCACCACGGACGGCGCCGCGAGCGCGGCGAGCGGGCCCGCGGGCGCGCCGACGGCCGCCGACACCGCCGCCATCGGGCAGGTCACCGGCGGCCCGGACACCCTCGGCCGCCTCGCCGAGACGAAGTTCCCCGGCAGCCACGCGGCGACGGCGGCGCGGCAGAGCACCGACCCGCGCACGCAGGTCCCGGTCTACGAGCCGACCGCGGCGTTCGTCGCCGGGAAGTCGGACGTCCCCGCCGCGCTCGCCTACGTGGCCGTCCCGGCGAAGACCGGTGACGGCACCCCCGCGACCGTCTGGGCGGAGCGCCAAGGCCCGGCCTGGACCGTCGTCAACGTCGCGTCCGGCGACTACGAGCGGCAGTACGCCCAGGCCGCGGCCGGCGGCTACCTCCTGCACGAACCGCAGGTCAACGCCTGGTACGCGGTGCACGGCGACGCCGTGACCGTCCTGGACGGCTCGGTCACCGGCCTCGCCGCGGGCACGAAGCTGTCCCTGGCCGACTACCGCGCCGCGCTACACCGGCGGTACGCGGACAAGCTGCCGGGCTCGGCCTACGACCGCGACGGCGCGGGCGGCGGCTACGGCGGCCGGGAACGCGCGGTGCCCGCCGCCGACCCCGGTGACGTCCCCGCGCTGCCGTTCGTGCTCGGCGGCGTCCTCGTGCTGGTCGCGGGTGCGGCCGCGGTGCCGCGGTTGCGGCGGCGGTAGGACGACGGGAGGACGACAAGGGGCCGCCGGAGGAGTCCGGCGGCCCCTTGGCAGCCGGTCATGATCAGGTCACAATGCGCCATGCCCGTTTCGCCCGGTGCGCCGCCGGAAGCGGCGCGCCCGGGGTTGAGCGCGTCGGACCTCGCGCTGGTGGAGGCGCTGCAGCGCGACCCGCGGGCGCCGTGGACCCGCATCGCCGCCGCCGTCGGCACCGACGCGACGACCGCCGCCCGCCGCTGGGAACGGCTGCAGACCGCCGGGCTGGCCTGGCTCACCGCCTACTCGACGCCGCCGACGACCACCGTCGGCTACGTCGACCTCGCCTGCCGCCCGGACGCGCTGAGCGCGTTGACGCGCGAGCTCTGCGGCTGGCCGTCGGTGTTCAGCGTCGAGCGCACCACCAGCCGGTTCGCGTTGTTCCTCGGCCTCGCCGCCCGCGACCTCGACGCGCTGGACGCCCTGGTCACCGGCCGCATCGGCACCCTGCCCGGGGTGCGGGAGGTCCGGTTCGCCGTCGCCACCCGCGTCTACCGCGAGGGCAGCGGCTGGCTGGTCGACGCGCTCGCCCCGGAGCAGCGGGCGGTGCTCGACGACACCGCCGTGCAGGCCCGGCTGGTCGTCCCGCAGCAGTGGAACGACCGGGACCTGCGCGCACTGGTCGAGTCCCTGGGAGAGGACGGGCGGCGCAGTTACGCCGTGCTGGCCCGCGACTGCGGGATGAGCGAGTCGGCGGTGCGGCGCACCCTCGCCCGGATGCTGCGCAACCACGAACTGGACTTCCGCTGCGACCTCGCGCACGTCCCGGCCGGCTGGCCGGTGATCGCGGGCTACCGCCTCGACGTCCACCCGACGGAGCTCGACCGCGCCGGCACGGCGATCGCGCAGCTGCCGGAGACCCGGCTGTCGGCCGCGGTGGTGGGGGAGGGCAACCTCGTCGTCTCGGCGTGGCTGCGGGTGCCGGCCGACTGCACCGCCTACGAGACGCGGCTGGCGGAAGCCGCGCCCGGGGCGCGCGTTCTCGACCGCGCGATCACGCTGCGGATGCCGAAGCGGATGGGCCGCCTGCTCAGCCCGCACGGCCTCGCCGGCACCCACCAGGCGATCATCCCGGCCCGCTGAACCAGGGTCGGACCGACCCTGGGGAGGATCATGAGCCTGCGCGAAACCCTGCAACGCCACGTCGACGCCGGCACGCTGCCCGGCGCGGTGGCCATCGTGGACACCGGCGCCCGGCGGGAGGTCGTGGCCGTCGGCTCGGTCGACGTCGAGGGCAGCCGCCCGATGGCCGAGGACACGCTGTTCCGCATCGCCTCCATCACCAAGCCGATCACCGCGGCCGCGCTGCTGGTGCTGGTGGACGACGGCATCGTCGCCCTCGACGACCCGATCGGCCGCCGGCGGCCCGAGCTGGCCGAACCGAAGGTCGTGCACACCCCGTCGAGCCCGCTCGACGACGTCGTCCCGGCGAAGCGGCCGATCACGGTGTTCGACGTGCTCACCGGCCAGGCCGGCTGGGGCTTCCCGTCGGACTTCACGCTCCCGGCCGTGCAGGCGCTGTTCCCGGTGCAGGGCGACGGCCGCGAGGTGCAGAGCTTCCCCGAACCCGACGTCTGGCTCGCGCGGCTCGCCGAAGTCCCCCTGGCCTACCAGCCGGGGGAATCCTGGTTGTACGACACGTGTTCGGTGCTCCAGGGCCTGCTCGTCGCCCGCGCGTCCGGGTGGTCCTTCCCGGAGTTCCTCGCCGAACGGATCTTCGCCCCGCTGGGCATGACCGACACGGGTTTCGTGGCCGAGCCCGGCCGGTCCACCGCCTTCTCCAAGAAGACCGCCGGCGGGCTGGTGCTCGCCGATCCGCCGGACGGGCAGTGGCGCACGATGCCCGCGCTGCCGCTCGGCAGCGGCGGCCTCGCCGGGACGGCGGGGGACTGGGTCGCGTTCGGCCGGATGCTGCTGGGCGGAGGCGCGGGCGTGCTCACCCCCGAGGCCGTCCGGTTGATGACGACCGACCACACCACCCCGGCGCACCGCGAGATCGGCGCGCTCTTCCTCGGAGGCCAGGGCTGGGGGATGGGCGGCTCGGTGGACATCGCCGCCACCGAGCCGTGGCACGTCCCGGGCCGGTACGGGTGGGTCGGCGGCACCGGCACCACGGCGCACGTCGTCCCCGCCACCGGCACCGTGGCCGTCCTGCTCACCCAGGTCGGCGAGGACAACCCCGTGCCGCCCGGCTGGATGCGCGACTTCTGGCGCGCGGCGGCCGCGTAGGGTCGGAAGCGATCCAGTACGGCGGAAGGACACAGCGGGTGGGCGAATCGAACTGGGCCGGGAACCTCACTTACGACGCGGACGCGGTGACGACCCCGCGGACCGTCGCCGAGGTCCAGGACGCCGTCGCCGGCGCGACGCACGTCAAGGCCCTCGGGAGCCGGCACTGCTTCAACACGATCGCGGACTCCCCGGGCGGGCTCCTCCTGGACCTACACGCGCTCGGCACCGGCGTCGAGATCGGCGACGGCACCGTGACGGTCGGCGGATCGGCTCGTTACGGCGACTTCGCGCAGCAACTGCACGAAGCCGGCCTCGCGCTGCCGAACCTTGCGTCGCTGCCGCACATCACCGTGGCGGGCAGCGTCGCGACCGGCACCCACGGCTCCGGACGCCGCCAGCCCGGCCTCGCCGCGGCGGTGTCCGGGATCGAGCTGGTCACCGCCGACGGCTCGCTGAAGACCTTCACCCGCGCCGACGCCGAGTTCCCGGGCCTGGTCGTGAGCCTCGGCGCGGTCGGCGTCGTCACCCGGCTGACGCTCGACGTGGTCCCCACGTTCGACGTCCGGCAGGACGTGTTCGACGACCTGCCGTGGGAAGCCGCGGACGCGCAATTCGACGAGATCGAAGACGCCGGCTACAGCGTCAGCATGTTCACGAACTGGGCGAACGACCGGATCGACCAGGTGTGGGTCAAGAGCCGCGAAGGCACCGGGCGCACCGGCCTGTTCGGCGCGGTCCCGGCGGACGGGCCGCGCCACCCGGCGCACGCCGCCGGCATCCCCGCGGACAACTGCACGCCCCAGCAGGGGGTGCCGGGTCCGTGGCACGAGCGGCTGCCGCACTTCGCGCTGGCGTTCACCCCGAGCGTCGGGGACGAGCTGCAGTCGGAGTACTTCGTGCCCTACGGCGCGGCCACCGCCGCGATCCGGGCGGTCCGCGAAATCGGCGAGCTCGTCGCGCCGCTGCTGCTGGTCTCGGAAATCCGCGCGATCGCGGGCGACGACCTGTGGCTCAGCCCCTGCCACGGCGGCGACCGGGTGGCCCTGCACTTCACCTGGCAGCCGCGGCAGCCGGAGGTCGAGGCGGTGCTGCCGGTCCTCGAGGAGCGCCTGGCCCCGTTCGGGGCGCGCCCGCACTGGGGCAAGCTCTTCCACGGCGTCCCGGGGGAATACCCGCGGCTGGCGGAGTTCCGGGCACTGGCGGGGAAACTGGACCCGCAGGGCAAGTTCCGCAACCCGTTCCTGGACCGCAACGTCTTCGGGGGCTAACCCGACGGCGGGGCCGTGGTGGCGCGCACGATCAGGTGCGTGTCCAGCACCTGCGCCGTGTGCTCGTCGGCCTCGCCGTCGAGCAGGCCCAGCAGGATCGTCACCGCCGCCCGGCCCGCCGCCTCGGTCGGCA
>NZ_JBSFNC010000263.1:0-6500 GCF_053586895.1 Amycolatopsis sp. NPDC003731
GCAACGTCATTCCGAGTCACCACATGACCAAGACCGGACCCTAACCGCACCAAGTACGGCACCACCAACCCTGACACTGAGAGTCATTCGCGACATTGCTGTGGGGTCAGGCGGGCTGACAGCGAGGGCACCAGTAGAGGTTGCGCCCCACCAGTTCCGAATTCGCCACCGGTGTCCCGCACACCAGGCACGGCTCTCCGGCGCGGCGGTAGACGTAGACCTCGCCGCCGTGGCGGTCCACCCGGGCCGCGCGGCCCATCGCTTCCGGCAGGTGTTCCGGCCGGACCGTGTCGATGCGCCCGACGCGGACGCCGTCGCGCATCAGGGTCACCAGGTCGGCCCACATGTCGTCCCACAGCGCGCGGTCCAGCGCCCGTCCGGGCGTCAGCGGCGCGACGCCGTGGCGGAACAGCACTTCGGCGCGGTAGACGTTGCCGACCCCCGCGAGCACCGCCTGGTCCATCAGCAGCGCCGCGATCGACGTCTTGGACCGCGAAATGCGCGCCCAGGCCAGCTCCGGTTTCGCGTCGCGGCGCAGCGGATCCGGACCGAGCCGGGCCTTGATCGCGTCGGCCTGTTCGGGGGCCAGCAGTTCGCAGCGGGTGGGCCCGCGCAGGTCCGTCCAATGTGTCCGGCCGGCCAGCCGCAGCCGGACCTGGCCCACCGGTTCGGGCGCGGGCAGCGGCGATTCGCCGAAGGTGCCGTAGAGCCCGAGGTGGATGTGCACGATGCCGTGCGGGCCGTAGTCGTGGAAGAGGTGCTTGCCGTGCGCCTCGGCGCCGGCGAACACCTGACCGTCCAAACGGGACGCTTCGGCGGCGAACCGGCCCTGCGGGCTGCTCACCGCGACCGGGGCGCCGGCGAACCGGCGTTTGTGCAGCCGCGCGAGCCGGTGGAGCGTGTGCCCTTCGGGCATCAGGCCTCCGGCAACGCCGGCGGGGTCCCGGTGCGCTCGTAGTCGAGGAGCTGCTGGACGCGGCGGGCGTGCCGCTCCTCCGGCGAGACCTCCGTCGCCAGGAAGGCCTCGACGATCTCGACGGCCTCCTCGGCGGTGTGCATCCGGGCGCCGACGCCGATCAGCTGGGCGTGGTTGTGCTCGCGGCACAGCTTCGCGGTCTCGACGCTCCAGGCCAGGCCGGCCCGGGCGCCGGGCACCTTGTTGGCGGCGATCTGCTCGCCGTTGCCCGAACCGCCGACGACGATGCCGCGGCTGCCTTCGTCGGCCACCACGCGCAGCGCCGTCTCGACGCAGAACGCCGGGTAGTCGTCGGCCGCGTCGTAGACGTGCGGACCGATGTCGGTCACCTCGTGGCCCTGCTTCTCCAGGTGAGCCACCAGGTGGTTCTTCAGCTCGAAACCGGCGTGGTCGGATCCCAAGTAGACGCGCACGGCCAGGAGTCTGCCACCCGGGCCGATCTCGGGCATGCTCCGGGGGTGGGGATCTGGGAGCAGACCGGCAGCGACGTGCGGCTCGACTGGGGCGCCGAAGGGGTGGCCGCCCTCGGCCGCGAATGCGCGGTGCTGGTGATCGTCGACGTGCTTTCCTTCAGCACCACCACGGACCTGGTGGTCGGCCGCGGCGGGCGCGCGCTGCCGGTCCGGTGGCGCGACGATCGCGGGGTCGCCCGGGCCCGGGCGGCCGGGGCGGTCATCGCGGGTGAGGGCGGATTCACCCTCCGGCCGTCTTCTGTGACGGACATCCCTCCGGGCACCTTGCTCGCCCTCCCCTCACCCAATGGCGCGACGCTCTGCGACGCCGCCGCGGCGACCGGCGCGCACGTGCTCGCGGGCTGCCTGCGCAACGCCTCCGCCGTCGCCGCGAAGGCCGTCTCACTGGGCGGCCCGATCGGGCTGATCGCCGCGGGGGAACGCTGGGGGGTGAACATTTTCGGTGACGGCGAAACGTTCGGCCCGCTGCGGCCGTGTGTGGAGGACCAGGTGGGCGCCGGGGCGATCGCCGCCGCGCTGGCCGGTTACGGTCTTTCGATGTCCGCCGAAGCCGCTCTCGCCGCCCGGTCCGTCGACGCCGGGGCCCTGGTGAACTGCGTGTCGGGGCGCGAACTGGCCGAGGCCGGCCACGGCGGCGACGTCGCCTTGGCCGCGCGGATCGACGTGAGCGACGCCGCTCCCGTCCTGCACGAAGGAGTACTGGCATGACCGGCCGCTGGATCGAGGTCGCCGACGGCGTGCACGCCCGCCGCTACGAGGAGCTGGACCTGACCGTCGGGCTGGTGGTGGGCGCGGAGCGCTGCTTGGTCGTCGACACCCGCGGGGACCTCGAACAAGGCGCCGAACTGGCCGCCGCGGTCCGCGAGATCACGCCGCTGCCCTGGGCCGTCGCCTACACGCACGCGCACTTCGACCACGCCTGGGGCACCCAGGCGTTCCTGCCCTGCGAGGTCTGGGCGCACGAGCGCTGCGCGGCCGAGCTGGGCGGGGACCTCGAGGCCGTCCGCGGGAAGTGGGTCGAGCACTACCGCAAAGAGGGCAAGCCGGACATCGCCGACGCGATCTCCCGCACCACCATCGCGGCGCCGGACCACACCTTCACCGGCCGCGTCGAGCTGGACCTCGGCGGCCGCACGGCCGTCTTGCGGCACCTCGGCCGCGCGCACACCGACCACGACGTCGTCGTGCACGTCCCGGACGCGGCGGTCGTCTTCGCCGGCGACGTCGTCGAACACGCCGAAGCGGGGTTCAGCGAGTATTCGTTCAGCGACGAAACGGACCTGACCGCCTGGCCGGACACGTTCGACGCGATCCTCGGGCTGGCCCCCCAGGTGGTCGTCCCCGGCCACGGCGACCCGGTGGACGCGGAGTTCGTCCGCTACCACCGCGACGGCCTGCACGAGCTGATCACCCTCAAAGCGGGCGTGGGCCGCGGCGAGACGACCGAGGTGGCCGCCGTGGCCGCGTCCCGCTACCCCAGCGACGTCACCCTGGCCGCCCTCGCGACGCCGTGACGGCGAAGGGGCGGTGGCCCTCTGCGCCACCGCCCCTCCCGCGACCCCCTAGTCGAAGTTCAGCTCGCCCGTGCGGGTGCGCTTGAGCTCGAAGAAGTCCGGGTAACTCGCCATCGCGACGGCGCCGTCGAACACCTTCAGGGCGTCCTCCCCGCGCGGGATGGAGCTCAGGACCGGGCCGAAGAACGCCACGCCGTCGATGTGGATCGTCGGGGTGCCGACGTCCTGGCCGACCGGGTCCATGCCCTCGTGGTGGCTCTTCTTCAGCGCTTCGTCGTACTCGGTGGAGTGCGCGGCTTCGGCCAGTTCGGCCGGGGCGCCGATCGCCGCCAGCGCCTCCTTGATGACCGAGTCGTAGTCCTTGTTGCCCTGGTTGTGGTAGCGGGTGCCGAACTCGGTGTAGTACTCGCGCAGCACCTCTTCGCCCTTGAGCTGCGAAAGCGCCACGGCCACGCGCACCGGGCCCCAGCCCTTCGCCAGCAGCTCCTTGTACTGCTCGGGCAGCTCGTCCCGGCCTTCGTTGAGCACCGACAGGCTCATGATCCGGAAGTTGAGGTCGAGGTTGCGGTGCTTCTCCACCTCCAGGATCCAGCGCGAGGTGATCCACGCGAACGGGCAGATCGGGTCGAAGTAGAAATCGACCTTCGTGGGCTGCTCGGCAGCGGTCATCGGGGTACTCCTCCGGGCACGTCTCGATGTGGGCGGACCCCCACACGAGGAGGCCAACACCGGGAAACGCGGGGTTGTTCCCTTATCGCCCGCCACCCCGTCCCCATGATTGGATGCGGGGAGTTGAAAACCGATACCAACGACCAGAGGTGCCTGTGCCCGCCCCCAACCTGACCCGCGACCAAGCCAAGCTGCGCGCGGATCTGCTCGACGTCACCGGTTACGACATCGAGCTCGATCTGACCGACGGCCACGGCGGACCCGGGGAGAAGACCTTCGCGTCGACGACGACCGTCCGGTTCTCCAGCGCCCGGGCCGGCGAATCGACGTGGGTCGACCTCGTCGCCGACCGCGTGCACTCGGCGACCCTGAACGGCGCGGACGTCGACGTCAGCGCGTACGTCGAGGACAAGGGCATCGCGCTGGCCGGGCTGGCCGAGGCCAACGAGCTCACGGTGTCCGCCGACTGCCGGTACATGAACACCGGCGAGGGCCTGCACCGGTTCGTCGACCCGGTCGACGACGGCGTCTACCTGTACACGCAGTTCGAGACGGCGGACGCCAAGCGCATGTTCGCCTGCTTCGACCAGCCGGACCTGAAGTCGGTCTACCGGCTCACGGTGATCGCGCCGAAGGACTGGAAGGTCGTCTCCAACGCCATCGTCGAGTCCGCCGAGGAGACCCCGGAAGGCGCCGTACGCACGGTGTTCAAGGAGTCCGAGCGGATCTCGACGTACCTCGTCGCGCTGGTCGCGGGCCCGTACGCCGAGTGGCGTGACGAGTACACCGACGACCACAAGACCATCCCGCTGGGCATCTACTGCCGCGCGTCGCTGGCCGAGCACATGGACGCGGACCGCCTCTTCACCGAGACGAAGCAGGGCTTCGGCTTCTACCACGAGAAGTTCGGCACGCCCTACCCGTTCTCCAAGTACGACCAGCTGTTCGTGCCGGAGTTCAACGCGGGCGCGATGGAGAACGCGGGCGCGGTGACGTTCCTGGAGGACTACGTCTTCCGCAGCCGCGTCACCCGCTACGCCTACGAGCGGCGCGCCGAGACGCTGCTGCACGAGATGGCGCACATGTGGTTCGGCGACCTGGTCACCATGCGCTGGTGGGACGACCTGTGGCTGAACGAGTCGTTCGCGACCTTCGCCAGCGTCCTGGCCCAGGCCGAGGCGACCGAGTACAAGAACGCGTGGACCAGCTTCGCGAACATCGAGAAGTCGTGGGCCTACCGGCAGGACCAGCTGCCCTCGACGCACCCGATCGCGGCCGACATCGTCGACCTGCACGCGGTCGAGGTCAACTTCGACGGCATCACCTACGCCAAGGGCGCGAGCGTGCTCAAGCAGCTCGTCGCCTACGTCGGGCTCGAGCACTTCCTCGACGGCCTGAAGGTGTACTTCGGCAAGCACGCCTGGGGCAACGCGACCCTGGCCGACCTGCTGGGCGCGCTGGAGGAGGCGTCCGGCCGCGACCTGTCGTGGTGGAGCGCGCAGTGGCTGGAGACGACCGGGCTGAACTCGCTGAGCCCGCGCTACGAGGTCGGCGCGGACGGCACGTTCACGTCGTTCGCGGTCGTGCAGTCCGGCGCGAAGCCGGGTGCGGGTGAGCTGCGCACGCACCGCGTCGCCGTGGGCGTGTACGACGAGGACGCGGCCGGCAAGATCGTCCGGACCCAGCGCGTCGAGCTGGACGTCGACGGCGAGCGCACCGAGGTGCCGGACCTGGTCGGCCGGCCCGCGGGCAAGCTGGTCCTGGTCAACGACGACGACCTGACGTACTGCACGATGCGCCTCGACCCGGCGTCGCTGACGACGCTGATCGACCGCATCGCGGACATCACCGAGCCGTTGCCGCGCACGCTGTGCTGGTCGGCGGCGTGGGAGATGACCCGCGAAGCCGAGCTG
Source organism: Amycolatopsis sp. NPDC003731 (assembly GCF_053586895.1). Lineage (NCBI taxonomy): Bacteria > Bacillati > Actinomycetota > Actinomycetes > Pseudonocardiales > Pseudonocardiaceae > Amycolatopsis > Amycolatopsis sp. NPDC003731. The sequence continues at coordinate 5,546 of NZ_JBSFNC010000263.1, forward strand.
AAGGCCCGCGACTTCGTGACGCTGGTGCAGCGCGGAATCCACACGGAGACCGAGGTCGGCGTGGTCCAGCGGCTCCTGCTGCAGGCCCAGACGGCCCTGAACTCGTACGCGGAGCAGGACTGGGCGGCTTCTCGCGGGTGGCCGGCGTTCACCGGGCGGCTCCTGGAGCTGGTCCGCGACGCGGAGCCGGGTTCGGACCACCAGCTGGCGTTCGTGAACTCCCTGGCGGGCTCGGTGCTGGACGAGGCCACGTTGTCGGTGTTGTCCGGGTGGCTCGACGGGTCGGCACCGCTGCCGGGGCTGACGGTGGACACGGACCTGCGCTGGCGCCTCCTGCACGCACTGGTGGCGCACGGAAAGGCGGACGCGGCCGAGATCGACGCGGAGCTGTCCCGCGACAACACGGCAACGGGCCGCCGCCAGGCCGAGCGCGCCCGGGCGTTGAGGCCGACGGCGGAGGCCAAGGCGGACGCGTGGCAGCGAGCGGTGTACGACGACGAGCTGCCGAACGCGGTGAGCGACTCGTTGATCTCGGGCTTCTCCCACCCGGGCCAGAAGGCCCTGCTGGGATCGTATGTCCCGCGGTACTTCGAGGTGATCGACGAGGTGTGGCAGCGACGTTCGAGCGAGCGGGCACAGCCGATCGCCATCGGCCTGTACCCCTCGTGGGCGGTCGACGCGGAGACGGTGACGGCCTCGGACGAGTGGCTGGCAGGCGACCACCCCCAGGCACTGCGCCGCCTGGTATCGGAGGGCCGGGCGGGAATCGTCCGAGCCCTGGCGGCACGGGACTTCGACGCCCAGAGCTGAGTTTCCGGGTGGTGGGCCGTGCCCCGGCATGGCCCACCCCCGGCAGCGCAAGGCTCCCCTCCCGACGCAAGCCCACCCTCCCGACCCAAGCCCACCCTCCCGGCCACACCCCCCTGCCGACCCGATACGCAGCCGAACCAGCGGC
>NZ_JBSFNC010000264.1:0-6432 GCF_053586895.1 Amycolatopsis sp. NPDC003731
TTTATTTAAAACTAATAATACTAAAAACTATTTTATATAGAGGGTTACTGTATTTATGAGGTGTGCTATACCTATCGGTGCAGCCGCGGCCCCGGAGGTCGCGAATGACTCATTCGCGACCTCCGGCGTCCCGAATGAGTCATTCGCGGCAACGGCTAGTCCAGTTTGCGCAGCCCGTCGAGGATGCGGCGCATCAGGTCGGTGTCCGGGGGCGCGAAGGCGAACCGCGGCGCCGGGGCCCCCGCGGTCGCCGGGCGCGGGGCCGGCGGCGGGAGGATGCCGGCCACGCGGGACGGCAGCCGGGTCATCGCGGGTTCGCGGCGGGTCTGCGCGGGGATCGGCAGCGTCGGCAGGGCCACCGTGCCCGCTTCGGCCAGCCGCCGGGTGGCGTGCTCCCGCCGCAGGCGCGACTGGATCCCGGCCACGGTGAAGTCCGGCTCGGGGTCGGCGGCGGCCGGCCGACGGCGGGGCCGCCGCCGTTCCAGGCTGATCGCCCAGGCCGCCGCGGCGAAGGCCGGCAGCAGCAGCCCGGCGACGATCGCGAGGCCCGGCAGGTCGACGGCCATCAGGCGGCCCCGGGCACAGGTAGGAGCATGACGTTCACTTCCGGACGGACGGTTCTTCCGCAGCATGGCCGACACCTGGATATTCGACTTCAACGAATTTTCGCGGACCCCGCAGCCATCATGAATGACGGTCGACGCTCCCGCAAGCGGCCGAACGGGGTCGGCCGTCCGGACGGTAAAACTGCAGCTCGGCGTGGTTCCGCGGCAGGTAGACCGCGCCCTTCACCCAGTAGTACGGACGCAGGTTCGATCCGGTTCACCGCATTTTTGTACGATTCGTGTACACCGCCGCGGCAAACTCCGGAAATGCGCATCCGGACCTGGCTCGTGGCCGCCACGCTGGCGCTCCCCGGGCTCGCCCCCGCGTCCCCGGCCCTCGCCGCGGACGGCAACCCGCTCGAGAAGACGAACGGCTTCTACGCCGACCCGGACTCCAACCCGGCCGGGTGGGTCCGCGACCACCCGAACGACAGCCTGGCCGGCCCGATCAGGACGTCGATCGCGACCAAACCCGGCGCGCGCTGGTTCGGCAACTGGAGCGGTGACATCCGCACGGCCGCCGACTCCTACACCTACGCCGCCGATGTCGCCGACAAGCTGCCCGTCCTGGTCGCCTACAACATCCCCGGCCGCGACTGCGGCGGCGAGTCGACCGGCGGCGCCGGCAGCCCGCAGGCCTACCGCGACTGGATCTCCGCGTTCGCCGACGGCATCGGCGGCAAGCCGGCGCTCGTGATCATCGAGCCGGACGCGCTCGCCCAGCTCGACTGCCTGCCCGGCGACGCCCGCCAGACCCGGATCGACCTGCTGAGATTCGCCGCGACGCAGTTCGCGCAGAAGGCCCCGAACACGTGGGCCTACATGGACGGCGGCAACGCCACCTGGATCCCGGCCGCGACGATGGCCGCGCGGCTGAAGCAGGTGGGCGTGCAGTCCATCCACGGCTTCGCCCTGAACGTGTCCAACTTCTACACCACGGCCGAGTCGACGACCTACGGCAAGGCGGTCGACGCGGCACTGGGCTACGCGGCGCCGTTCGTGGTCGACACCAGCCGCAACGGCAACGGCCACGGCAACCCCGACGACAAGCTGTGGTGCAACCCGCCGAAGCGCAAGCTCGGCGCGACGTCCCAGCTCGGCGGCGGCCCGGAGATGCAGCTGTGGATCAAGGTCCCGGGCGACTCCGACGGCAGCTGCGGCCACGGCTCGGGCATCCCGGCGGGCACGTTCGGCCCGAGCCTGGCCGACCACCTGATCAAGGGCGACTGACCAGGTCGCACGCCGTCGCCAGCTCCGCCGGGGTCGCCCCGGCGGGGCGGGCGATCGTCGCCGAGGCCGGCGGGCGCACGCCGCGCAGCCACCCGCCGAGAGCGTCGAACGCCGTCCGGAAGCACGGACCCAGCGGGCGCAGCCGGTCCGGGTAGGCGTCGACCAGCCCGTCGACGTGGTTGCCGCCCTCGATCCGGTAGTACCGGTGCAGCGCCCCGCGCCCCGAGTCGCGGATCATCCGGTCGTAGACGTCGGAGTCGCGGGTGATCGGCAGCAGCGTGTCGAGTGTTCCGTGCAGCGTCAGCAGCGGTTTGCCGATCCGGCCGGTCAGCGAGATCCGCTCGACCGCCCGGGCCACGGACCGCGGCCGGGACGCATACGCGTAGTCGGCGTCGCACGACGGCGTTCCCGAGGCGCAGAACGGGGTACCGGCCTCGAGCGGGCCGTCGAACGACGGGTCGACCTCTTCGCGGTAGATCCGCTGCGTCAGGTCCCAGTAGACGCGGTAGTGGTAGTCCCACAGGAACTCCGACCCCGGCGCGAACCCGGCGTCCAAAATGGACCGGTGGGCCGCTGCCGATCCCGCCGCGTAGGCCGGGTACGCGCGCAGGGCCGGCGGCAGGAACGTGAGCAGGTTCGGCCCGTCGGCCCGCCACAGCGTCCCTTCCCAGTCGACGCCGCCGTCGTAGAGCCACGGCCGGTTCTCCAGCTGCCACCGCACGAGGTACCCGCCGTTGGACAGCCCGGCCGCGAGGGTCTTCGTCACCGGACGGCCGTAGTGCCGGGTCGCGGCGGCGCGGGCGGCCAGCGTCAGCTGCGTGACGCGCGAGTTCCACTCGGCCAGCGCGTCCCCCGGCCGGACGCCGTCGGTGAAGAACGCGGCGCCGGTGTTGCCCTTGTCGGTCGCGGCGAAGGCGTAGCCTTCCGCGAGCGCCTGGTCGCCGATCGCGCGGTCGTTCGCGTACTGGCGGCGGACGCCGGGCGAGCCGGAGACGACCAGGCCGCCGTTCCACCGGTCCGGCAACCGGAGCACGAACTGGGCGTCGTGGTTCCAGCCGTGGTTGGTGTTCGCCGTGGAGGTGTCCGGGAAGTAGCCGTCGACCTGCACGCCGGGCACCGCGCCGAAGGTCGGCAGCCCCGCCGACGTCAGCCCGGCCCAGTCCGCCTCGACGGTGTGCCCGGACGCGAGCGTGCCGGTCGTCGTCAGGTCGTCCAGGCAGGCGGCGACCTGCTGTTGCGCGCCCGGCACGGTGGCCGAGCAGTGCCGCCCGGCCGAAGCCGACGCCGGCGCGGGCAGCGCCACCGCGAGCGCGCCCGCCAGAACCCAAACCAGCCAACCCCGCACGGTTCACCTCCGGTCTCCGAGGTCCCCAGCCAAGCGCGTGCCGCGGCCGCGAGCCATCCCGCCGGTCACCATGAATCGGCGAGCCGATGTGGTGGGCGGACACATGGTCCGGACCGCGGGGCCGCCTTAGCGTCGCTGGGGACCCTCTCAACGACGAGAAGGAGCCCACCATGCGCAAGCTCGCTTTCGCCGGCCTCGCCGCGATCACCGCCGCCGTGCTCACCACCGTCGGGGTGGCCGCCGCCGACCCGCCGCCGTCGTCCCTGGTCCAGGTGCCGAACTTCGGCACCAATCCCGGCAACCTGGCGATGTACACCTACACCCCCGCCGGCCTCGGGACCGGCCGTCCGGTGGTCGTCGCGCTGCACGGCTGCACGCAGAGCGCCGCGGACTACTACGCCCATTCGGGCTGGCCGGAGCTGGCCGACCGCTGGCGGTTCGAGGTCGTGTTCCCGCAGACGTCCACGGCGAACAACTCGCTGAAGTGCTTCACCTGGTTCGACCCGGCCGACGACACGCGCGGAAAGGGCGAAGCGGCGTCGATCAAGTCCATGGTGGACAAGGCGGTCGCCGACCACGGCTCGGACACCGCGCGCGTCTTCGTCACCGGCTTGTCGGCGGGCGGCGGGATGGCGGCCGACCTGCTGGCCGCGTATCCGGACGTCTTCGCCGGGGGTGGCATCAACGCGGGCTTGCCCGCGCAGTGCGCCACCAGCATCACGCAGGCGTCGGGCTGCCAGCAGAACGACCAGCACCTGACCCCGGCCCAGTGGGCGGCGAAGGTCAAGGCGCAGTACCCGGGTTACGGCGGGCCGTGGCCGCGCGTCGCGATCTGGCAGGGCACGGGCGACTACACGGTCGCCCCGGTCAACGGCACCGAACTGCGCGACCAGTGGACGGCGGTGCACGGTGTCGCGCAGACGCCGACGAGCACGCAGTCCCTGCCGGGCGGCACGACGCTGACGACGTACGCGGACAAGGTGCAGCTGTACTCGATCGCGGGGATGGGCCACGGCACCGCGGTCGACCCGGGGACCGGCTCGACCCAGTGCGGCAGCACCGGCGCGTACTTCCTGGCCGGGATCTGCTCCAGTTACTACACGGGTGTGTTCTTCGGTCTGGACAACGGATCGGGCACGCCGCCGCCCACGACGACGACCAGCACTACCACCACAGCGCAGCCGGGAACGTGTGTGAGCGCCAGCAATTACGCCCACACGCAGGCGGGCCGCGCGCACCAGAGCGGCGGCCAGACATACGCGAACGGTTCGAACCAGGCCATGGGGCTGTGGAACACCTTCACGATCCACGCCCTGCGGGAGACGTCCCCGGGCTACTGGGTACTCGCCGACGGGCAGTGTTAGGACTCCGGGGGCCGCTCGGCCCGGCTGAGCAGCCCCCGTTTTCCGCGCTACCGAAGCGCACCGGCGAAAACGCTGTCACCGCGGCGAGGCGAGCCGGTGCAGGCGCAGGGCCAGCTGGATCTCCAGCGCCCGATCAGGCACCTGCCAGTCCTCTCCCAGCAGCGACGCCACCCGCTCCAGCCGCTGCACCACCGTGTTCACGTGGACGTGCAGCACGTCCTTCGTCCGCGCCAGCTGCGCGCCGTTCGCGAAATACGCCCGCAGCGTCGCGACCAGCTCCGTGCCGCGGCGCTCGTCGTAGTCCAGGACCGGGCCGAGTGTCTGGCGGACGAACGCGTCCAAGTCCGCGCGGTCACCGAGGAGCTGGCCGAGAAACCCGAGGCCCGCCATCGCCGCGCCTTCACCGCTGCGGCCCAGTGCCAGCAGCGCCCGGACGCAGCGGGCCGCCTCCGCGTGGGCCTCCGCGATCGCCGATGGCCCGCTCGCCGGGCCCGCCGCGCCGACCGTGACCGGGCGGCCGGTCGCCGAGCCGAGGTCGGCCGCGATGCGGCGGGCCAGCTCGTCCGGGTCGCCGGTTGCCAGCAGTACGACCTCCTCCGCGTGCACCCCGACCAGCGTCGCGTGCCGGGCGGCCGCGCTCGCCACACGCCGGCGGGAGCCGCCGTCCGCGTGGGCGACCAGGACCGCGTGCGGGGCCGACAGGTCGATGCCCAGCCGGCGGCCGCGGGCCAGCAACGCCCGGGGATTGCGGCCGGGCGCGGTGAGCAGGTCGGTCAGCAGCTCGCCGCGGACCTCGTCCTCGGCGCGCACCACCGATCGCCGCAGCATCAGCAGCAGCGCCGTCACGACGCCGGCGCGTTCGAACAGCCGCCGGTCGGGGTCGCTCAACCCCGCTCGGCCGGCCAGCACCAGGCTGCCGAGCAGTTCCGGGCCCGCCTGGACCGCGCACACCCAGTTGTCCTTTGTGGACACCGCGCGCCCGGTGGTGCGGGCCGCGGCGAGCGCGTCCGGGTCGAGCGCGACCGGGTCCGCCGAACTCGCCAGGAGCGTGCCGTCGGCGTCGTAGACCGTGAGGCTCCCGTGCAGCACGGCCGCGACCGCGTCGGCGACGTCCGGCAGGTCGCCCCCGCGCAGCACCAGGTCGGTCAGCCGGTCGTGGGCGTCCTCGGCGCGTTCCATCGTCGCGTTGGCCTCGTTGAGCTCCGCGACCGCGCGGCGGGTCTGGTCGAGGAGGTTCGCGCTGTCCAGGGCGATCGCCGCGTGGTCGGCCAGCGACGACAGCAGCGCCACCTCGTCGGCGGAGAACTCCCGGGTGGCGCGGTCGGACGCGAACAGCACGCCCAGCACCTTCGGGCCGATCGCCAGCGGGACGCCGAGGATCGCGGTCAGGCCCTCGTCTTCGACGCCGGAGTCGATGTGCCGCGTGTGCTTGAACCGGTCGTCGTTGAAGTAGTCCGACGTCGCGTACGGCCGCGCGGTCTGCGCGACCAGCCCGCCGAGGCCCTCCCCCATGCCCAGCACGATCTGCTGGAACTCGGCCGACACCGACCCGTCGCTGACCCGGACGTAGGTCTTGTTCTCGGCCTCGTCGTTCAGCGAAAGGTAGGAGACGTCGACGCCGAGCAGCGCCCGCGCCCGCCGGACGATCGAGCGCAGCACGGTGTCCGGATCGGACAGCGCGGCGAGCTCGCTCGCGGTCTCGAACAACGCGGTGAGCTGGGCTTCGCGCCGCCGGTGTTCGGCCAGGGTCTCGCGGATCCGCAGGGCCAGCTCGCCCGCGCTGGCCAGCGCGGCCAGGTCGGCCGCGCCGAGAGTTCGGTAGTGCGTCGTGTTTGGAAAGAGTGTGTTATTCAAAGTGTAGTTCTCGGTGGTGGCGGGGTCATTAGAA
>NZ_JBSFNC010000265.1:0-6289 GCF_053586895.1 Amycolatopsis sp. NPDC003731
GTAATGCTCTCAAAGGAAACCCCGACGAGGGGTTTCAAATATAAGCTCTACTGGCTTAGTTCACTAGCACACTGTTGAGTTCTCAAGCAACACACCTCGAGTCGCACCGCCGTCAAGCGGCCTTACTCGAAGCGAGTTATTCCTAGCAGTTTTTGTGGGCCACCCACTCAATCGCTTTCCGCGAGAGCTTGGTTCGTGTCCCTGTCGCTCGGTTTCCCTGGCGACTTGGAGAACTTTACATGCCCCGAAAGGGCCCGAAACAGGGGGGTCCCTTAACAAGATCGGCGCAGGTCAGACCCCATGACGAAGCCCGTCCGAGACCCAGTCTGCCCCCAACCGGCCCCGAGCGCCACCGATGCGCGCCGGAAAAACATTGCTCCGACTACATTGCACCGTATTGCTCGGAGCCAGCGCTCTGCCTAACGTCGGCCGCATGAACCTCGCCCACGACGACCTCGGTACCGGCCGTCCGGTCCTGCTGGTCCACGGCCACCCCTTCGACCGCTCCATGTGGCGGCCCCAGGCCAGGCACCTCGCCGAGCGCGGCCACCGCGTCGTCGTCCCCGACCTCCGCGGCTACGGCGAGTCCCCCGCCCAGGACGCGAAGACCGGGCTCGACGTCTTCGCCGCCGACCTCGTCGCCCTGGCCGATCACCTGGCCTGGACCGGTTCGTCCTCGGCGGCCTCTCCATGGGCGGACAGATCGCCATGCAGCTGGTGGCGGACCACCCCGGCCGCGTCGAAGCCCTCCTCCTCGCCGACACGTTCGCCGGCCTCGACACCCCGGAGGCCAAGCAGGCGCGCATCGACACCGCCGCGAGGATCTCCGAGGAGGGCATGGAGCGTTACGCCGAGGAGCTCCTCCCCAAGATGATCTCGAAGCAGACCCGCGCGACCAGGCCGGACGTCGAGGCGCACGTCCGCACGATGATGCGCAACGCGCCGAAGCAGGGCGCCGCGGCCGCGCTCCGGGGACGCGCCGAGCGCCCCGACTACACGCCGGCGCTGAGCGGGATCGACGTTCCCACCCTGGTCGTGGTGGGCAGTGAGGACGAGTTCACCCCGGTCGGCGAGGCCGAGCTCATCCACCGGGAAATCCGGACTTCCACCCTGGTGGTGATCGACGGCGCGGGTCACCTGCCTAACCTGGAGCGCGAAACCGAGTTCGACGAGGCACTCAGCACGTTCCTGACCAGAATAAGGTTCACCTCATGACCCAGCAGACCGTGTTCGTGACCGGCGCGAGCGCCGGCTTCGGTGACGCCATCGCGCGCCGGTTCGTCGCCGAGGGCGCCCGCGTGATCGCCGTCGCCCGCAGTGCGGACAAGCTCCAGAAGCTGGCCGCCGAGCTCGGCGACGCCGTCCTCCCGGTGGTCCTCGACGTCAGCGACCCCGAAGCGGTCAAGACCGTGGTCGACGGTCTCGCCGAAAATTGGCGAGAGGTCGACGTCCTGGTCAACAACGCCGGCCTGGCGAAGGGGCTCGAGCCCGCGCACAAGGCCGACCTGCGGGACTGGGACGAGATGATCGCGACCAACGTCCGCGGCCTCGCGCACGTCACGCGCGCGCTGCTGCCGGGCATGGTCGAGCGCGGCCGCGGCCACGTGATCAACATCGGCTCGATCGCCGGCACCTATCCCTACCCCGGCGGCAACGTCTACGGCGCGACCAAGGCGTTCGTCCACCAGTTCAGCCTCAACCTGCGCAGCGACCTGCACGGCACCGGCGTGCGCGTCACCAACGTCGAGCCCGGCATGGTCGGCGGCACGGACTTCTCGAAGGTCCGCTTCGACGGCGACCAGGCCAAGGCGGACAAGGTCTACGAAGGCACGACGCCGCTCACGGCGGACGACGTCGCCGAGTCGGTGCACTGGGCCGCGTCCCAGCCGAAGCACGTGAACATCAACGTCATCGAGCTGATGCCGGTGGTCCAGAGCTTCTCGGCGCTGCAGATCTACCGCGAGAGCTGAAACAGGTCGGCCAGCGCCTGCTGACCCGGGTCCAGCTCGGTCAGCAGGCGCTTGGTCCGCGGCCGGCCGCCGGTCGACGGGTAGCGCAGGACCAGCTCGCCGATGCCGGCCAGCTGGTCGAGCAGCTCGCGCACCGACAGGTTCATCCCCGCCCGGTCCGCCTCGCGCCGCATCAGGTGCGTCACGGTCGCGGCGAGCACCGAGACGAGGCCGTGCGCGGCGATCCGCTGCCGCGTCCACTCCCAGCGCGGGGTCGGGCCGATGACGGCGGGGCCGGTGAGCCAGCGGAACGTCGATTCGAGGTGGGTGCGGGCCCGGTAGGCCGTCACGACCTCGGCGACCGGCCAGTCCCGGTCGGTGACCAGCACCTGCTTGCCGAAGAACTCCTCGTCGAGCCGCGCCACCGCGGCGGTGTCGATCCGCCGTTCGAGCCGGATCTCGCCGGGCCGGTTCCCGCTCAGGACGGCAGTGAGCACGCGCTCGACGCGCCGTCCCCGCGTCACCCGGCCGATCTCGGCGTGCACCTGGGCGCGGTCGCCGCGGTGGGTGCCCGCGGCCAGCGCCTCGGCCAGGCCGTCCAGCTCCCGGGTCGCGGTGGCCAGCTCGTCGGCGAACGCGCGGGACTGCGCCGCGTGCAGCGTCGCCGAATGCGTGAGGACCACCCGCCGCCGGACGCCGTCGACGACCGCGTGGGTGTCCAGCGCGGTGAGGCCGGCGAACCGTTCGGGGTCGACGCGCTTGCGCGCGGACGCCGGCTGGGTCAGCAGCTCGGGGTGGTCGGTCAACGGCAACGACCCGACGAAGCCGCTGCGTGAGCCCAGGTCCAGCTGGGCGGCCTGGCCGGCGTGGAAGACGAGGGTCGCCGGCCCCAGCCCCGCCATGAGGGAGGCGAACGTGGGCGCGCTGCCGTCGTCCCGCCGGTACAGCCGCGACGCCAGCGGGATGGCGCCGTCCCGGGTCACCCGCAGGCCGGCGCCGGCGAGCACGCCCTGGCAGGCCGACGGCAGCGTGCAGTCCGCCGGGGCGAAGGCGGCGAACTGCGGGACGTCGACGGCGAGCGCCGCGTGGTCGTCCACTGTGGCCAGGACCGCGGCGGCGACGGTCTCCTCGATGCCCGCGATGCGTTCCGGGGTCAGCCGTTCCAGCGCCCGCCACAGCCCATCCACTGTGGACAGCCGGACGAGGTCCGCGGCCGCACTCGTCTTCCACCAGGCAGCGATCGGCGTCTCGGGGGCGGTCGCGCGGTGCAGCACCGCCACGGCGAGGGTCAGCCCCAACGACGGCTTCGCGCGCACGACGTCGTCGACGCGGGCGACGAAGTCCAGCCGGGACAGCGTCGCCCACACCGCGGCGACGTCGCCGTAGGTCCGGTACGACGCCGACGCGGGCTCGCCGCCCGGGACGGCGCGGGCGATCTCGTCGGCGGTACCGAGGTAACGCTGGGTCACCACCCGGGGCTTGCCGTCGACCCGGGCGGACTCCGCCAGGTAGTAGTACGTCCGTCCGCCGATCTTCTTCCCGACCACCGATGCCACCCTTTAGGTAATACACGCCGACGTGCTGATCGACAACTACGCGGACCCGTTGACCTGCGGCGACGATCACGCGAACCGATCGGGTGAGCCGGGTGCGGAACACACACTGGCTGGTCGCGCGAGGGCGGTCCTAGCGTTGGCGGAATGGGACCCGAACCCGACGCCACCGCCCCGACCGCCTCCGCGATGCGCCGCGCGCTCGCCCGGGCGCGTGACGGGAAGACACTCGACGTAGCCGAAGCGAGCGTCCTGCTGCACGCCCGCGGTGACGACCTCACCCAGCTGTCCGAGTACGCCTCGCGCATCCGCGACGCGGGCCTGGCCGAGGCCGGCCGCGCCGGCGTCATCACCTACAGCCGCAAGGTGTTCATCCCGCTGACGCGCCTGTGCCGGGACCGCTGCGGTTACTGCACCTTCGTCACCGTGCCCGGCCGGCTCGAATCGCCGTTCCTCTCGCCCGACGAGGTTCTCGACATCGCCCGCAAGGGTGCGGAGATGGGCTGCAAGGAAGCCCTGTTCACGCTCGGCGACCGGCCCGAGGACCGCTGGAAGGCCGCCCGCGAGTGGCTGGACGCCCACGGCTACGACGACACGCTCTCGTATGTCCGCGCGATGGCGATCCGGGTGCTGGAGGAGACCGGTCTGCTGCCGCACCTCAACCCGGGCGTGCTGACCTGGCAGGACTTCCAGCGGCTCAAGCCGGTCGCGCCGTCGATGGGCATGATGCTGGAGACCACCGCGACCCGGCTGTGGAGCGAGAAGGGCGGCCCGCACTACGGCTCGCCGGACAAGGACCCGGCGGTGCGGCTCCGGGTGCTCGAGGACGCCGGGCGCAGCAGCGTCCCGTTCACCACCGGCGTCCTCATCGGCATCGGCGAGACGTTCGAGGAGCGCGCGGACGCGCTGTTCGAGATCCGCAAGGTCGCCAGGACCTACGGCGGCATCCAGGAAGTCATCGTGCAGAACTTCCGGGCCAAGCCGGACACGAAGATGCGCGCGACCCCGGACGCCGACCTCGAGGAGCTCGCCGCGAACATCGCCGTCGCGCGGCTGGTGCTCGGCCCGAAGATGCGCATCCAGGCGCCGCCGAACCTGATCGGCAACCAGTACGACCTGATGATCCGCGCCGGCATCGACGACTGGGGTGGCGTCTCGCCGCTGACCCCGGACCACGTCAACCCGGAACGCGCGTGGCCGCAGATCGACGAGCTGGCGCGGCGCACCGAGAAGGCCGGCTTCGAGCTGAAGGAACGGCTCACCATCTACCCCGAGTACGTCAAGGCGGGCGAGCCGTGGCTGGACCCGCGGATCACGCGGCACGTCGCCGCGCTCGTCGACTACGACACCGGCATGGCCCGCGAGGGCGCGATGCCGGTCGGCCTCCCGTGGCAGGAGCCGGACGGCGGCTGGCAGGAGTCCGGCCGCACCGACCTGCACACCGAGATCGACACCAGCGGCCGCACCGAGGACCGCCGCAGCGACTTCGACTCGGTGTACGGGGACTGGAAGGAGATCGGCGACCGGATCAAGACCGGGCCGGCCAAGTTCGACACGGACATCCTGGAAGCCTTGCGCAGCGCCGAAAAGGACCCGGCCGGGCTTTCCGACGACGCCGCGCTCGCGCTGCTGCACGCCGACGGCAAGGAACTGGACGCGTTCACCCGGATCGCCGACGACCTGCGGCGCGAGACGGTCGGCGACGACGTCACCTTCGTCGTCACGCGGAACATCAACTTCACGAACGTCTGCTACACGGGTTGCCGCTTCTGCGCCTTCGCCCAGCGTCGCACCGACGCCGACGCGTACACGCTCTCGCTGGAGCAGGTCGGCGACCGCGTCGACGAGGCGTGGGCCGCGGGCGCGACCGAGATCTGCATGCAGGGCGGCATCCACCCGGACCTGCCGGGCACCGCGTACTTCGACCTCGCGGCCGAGGTCAAGCGCCGTCAGCCGGAGATCCACCTGCACTCCTACAGCCCGATGGAGGTCGTGAACGGCGCTTCGCGCACCAACCTCTCGTTGAAGGACTGGCTCATCAAGGCCAAGGAGTCCGGCGTGGACTCGCTGCCGGGGACGGCGGCGGAGATCCTGGACGACGACGTCCGCTGGGTGCTCACCAAGGGCAAGCTGCCGACGTCGGAGTGGATCAAGGTGGTCACGACCGCGCACGAGGTCGGGCTGCCGACGACGTCCACGATGATGTACGGCCACGTCGACACGCCGGCGCACTGGGTCGCGCACCTGAAGCTGCTCGCCCGGCTGCAGCGCGAAGGCCTGGAGAAGCACGGGCGGCGCGGGTTCACCGAGTTCGTCCTGCTGCCGTTCATCCACCAGAGCGCCCCGATCTATCTGGCCGGCCTCGCCCGCCCGGGCACGACGCTGCGCGAGAACCGCGCGGTGCACGCGCTGGCCCGGCTGCTGCTGCACGGCATGATCGACAACATCCAGAGCTCCTGGGTGAAGCTCGGCGAAGAGGGCAGCCGCGCGGTGCTGCAGGGCGGCGTCAACGACATCGGCGGCACGCTGATGGAGGAGACGATCAGCCGGATGGCGGGCGCATCGCACGGGTCGTACAAGACGATCAGCGACATGCGCGCGATGGTCGAGCCGCTCGGCCGCCCGCTGGTCCAGCGCACGACCGGCTACGGCAGGCCGAGCGCCGAGCGGCTCGCCGCGGCGGAGGCGTCGGACGGCGTCGCGACCGCCGTGCGCAAGCCGCTGCTGCCCCTGCTGACTCCGTGAACCGTCGCGAATGACTCATTCGGGACGTCACACGTCCCGAAT
>NZ_JBSFNC010000266.1:0-6264 GCF_053586895.1 Amycolatopsis sp. NPDC003731
ATCCTTCGCCCCTTGCGGCACCCATCGCACGTTCGCAGCCGGGCACGCGCTCACTCGTTCAGGTACCGGAGAACCTTATTCAGCCGTCGGTCGGCGCGAGCGTCACGGTGGGTGCACCGTCTACGGTGCGTAGCGCCGACCTAACCAGAATAAGTTCTACTTATCGCCCTGCTCGCTCGCGTTGTCCTTGGAGTGGTCTCCCGGGATCACCGCTTCGGTGAGCAGCTGCGACGGCGCCGCGTGACTGTTGACCTTCTGCTTCCCGAAGAAGCCGATCTCGCCTTCCTTGTGGATGCGCTCGATCATGTGCGGGTAGTGCAGCTCGAACGCCGGCCGCTCGGAGCGGATCCGGGGCAGCTCGGTGAAGTTGTGCCGCGGCGGCGGGCAGGAGGTCGCCCACTCGAGCGAGTTGCCGTAGCCCCACGGGTCGTCCACCGTGACGATCTCGCCGTACCGGTAGCTCTTGAAGACGTTCCAGATGAACGGCAGCGTCGAGGCACCGAGGATGTACGCGCCGATCGTCGAGATCGTGTTCAGCGTGGTGAAGCCGTCACTGGTCAGGTAGTCCGCGTACCGGCGGGGCATGCCCTCCGCGCCCAGCCAGTGCTGGACGAGGAACGTGCCGTGGAAGCCGATGAACGTGGTCCAGAAGTGCCACTTGCCGAGCTTCTCGTCCATCATCCGGCCGGTGATCTTCGGGAACCAGAAGTAGATGCCGGCGAAGGTGGCGAACACGATCGTGCCGTAGAGCACGTAGTGGAAGTGCGCGACGACGAAGTAGCTGTCCGACACGTGGAAGTCGATCGCCGGCGCGGCCAGCAGGATGCCGGTCAGACCGCCGAAGAGGAACGTGACGATGAAGCCCATCGAGAAGATCATCGGCGTCTCGAAGGACAGCTGGCCCTTCCACATCGTGCCGATCCAGTTGAAGAACTTGATGCCGGTCGGGACGGCGATCAGGAACGTCATGAAGGAGAAGAACGGCAGCAGCACGGCGCCGGTGGCGTACATGTGGTGCGCCCACACCGCGACCGACAGGGCCGCGATGGCCAGCGTCGCCCAGACCAGGCTCTTGTAGCCGAACAGCGGCTTGCGGCTGAACACCGGGAAGATCTCCGACACGATGCCGAAGAACGGCAGCGCGACGATGTACACCTCGGGATGGCCGAAGAACCAGAACAGGTGCTGCCAGAGGATCACGCCGCCGTTTTCGGGGTCGAACACGTGCGCCCCGAGGTGCCGGTCCGCCAGTAGGCCCATCAGGGCCGCGGTCAGGATCGGGAAGGCGAGCAGGACCAGGATGCTGGTCACCAGGATGTTCCAGGTGAAGATCGGCATCCGGTACATCGTCATGCCCGGCGCGCGCAGGCAGACCACCGTGGTGACCATGTTGACCGCGCCGAGGATGGTGCCGAGACCGGAGACCACCAGGCCGGAGATCCACAGGTCCGCGCCGACGCCCGGCGAGTGGATGGCGTCCGACAGCGGGGTGTAGGCGAACCAGCCGAAGTCGGCGGCGCCACCCGGGGTCAGGAAGCCGGAGATCACGATCAGGCCGCCGAAGAGGTACAGCCAGTACGAGAACGCGTTCAGCCGCGGGAAGGCGACGTCGGGCGAGCCGATCTGCAGCGGGAGCACGAAGTTCGCGAAGCCGAAGAGGATCGGGGTCGCGTACAGCAGCAGCATCACCGTGCCGTGCATGGTGAAGAGCTGGTTGTACTGCTCCTGCGACAGGAACTGCTGCCCGGGCCGCGCCAGCTCGGTGCGGATCAGCATCGCCATCGCGCCGCCCGCCATGAAGAAGGCGAACGACGTGACCAGGTACATGATCCCGATCTGCTTGTGGTCCGTCGTGCGGAACAACCGCAGCAGGTACGAACCCTTAACCGACTCGCGCGCGGGGTACGGGCGCGTGGCGATCGGCTTGGGGGCTACGGCCGTCACTCCTGCCTCCAACACTGAAACCTTGTGGTGGTCATCGTCCCGCCACCGGGTCGGACGAGGCCCGATCCGGCGGCTTAGGGGGATCGTAGCCCTCGCTACCGACAGTCGCGCGCACCGGCTGGCAAGATCGGGGCGTGGCCGACGACTACACCCGCGCGGCGGTGCGCGCGGCCCGCGCCGTGACCGCCCGGCTGGGCCTGCCCGGCCACGAACCCGAAGTGCTCCACGAACGCTCGAACGTGCTGGTGAGGCTGGGTCCGCTGGTCGCCAGGGTGCCCGCCACCACCCGCCTGGCGCGGACCGGGCCGGCCTGGCAGGAGCGGGACGTGGCGGTGTCGCGGTTCCTCACCGAACGTGGTGTGCGCGTCGTCTCACCCAGCACGGATCCCCCGGCCGGACCCCATTTCGCCGACGGGCTGCCGGTCACGCTCTGGCACCACACCCCGCACGACCCGGGCCACCGGTACGCACCGGAGGTCGTCGCCCGGTCGCTCGCCGAGGTGCACGCGGCGCTGCGCGAGTACCCGGGCGAGCTGCCCCGCCGCGGCCCGCTGGACGACCTCGGCCACGTCTTCGACCGCCACGACCTGGACCCCCGGTTGCGCGGGGAAGCGGCCCGCCTCGCGGCGGCGTTGCCGGAGGTCGCCGTGCAGCCGCTGCACGGCGACGCCCACCCCGGGAACCTGATCGCCACGCCCGCGGGTCCCTGCTGGCTGGACTTCGAGGACACGTGGCGCGGGCCGCTCGCGTGGGACCTGGGCATCCTGGCCCGGCAGGGCGGCCCGGAATTCCTGGCCGCCTACCCGGGCTCCGTGGACGAAGAGGCGCTTCGCGTGTGTACGCGGCTACGCGAGCTGTACTCGGTTGTGTGGCGATTCGTCATCGCCATCCGATTCCCGCACCGGCTGCCCGAAGCCCGCTCGGCGCTCGACGCCTACTTCGCGTGAGTGGCCGGGTACCAGGAGAGGATCGCCTCGACCACGCCGGCGGGGTCTTCGAGCGGGGTGAGGTGCCCGGCGTCCGGCAGCACGACGAGCGTCGCGCCGTCCATGGCCTCGGCCATCTCGCTCGCCGCCGCGACCGGGGTGATCGGGTCCTCTTCGCCGACGATCACCAGCGCCGGGACGCCCGAGTCCCGCAGCAGGTCCAGTGAATCGGGCCGGGTCCGCAGCGCCAGCGCGGTCCAGGAGATCCCGGACGGCGGCTGCGATTCGATGATCCCGCGGACCGTCTCGACGAGTTCGGGACGCTGTTCCCGCGTCGATCCGGCCAGGAGGTTGGGCAGGTTGGCCTCGGCGAGCCAGGTCTCGGTGCCCTCGCGCTCGACGCGGGCCGCGACGTCCAGCCGCGTCTGCGCGGCCTCGGGCGTGTCGGGCGCGGCCTTGGTGTCGATGAGCACGAGCCCGCCGACCCGCTCCGGGGCGAGCCGCAGCACGGCCATGGCGAGGTAGCCGCCCATCGAGCAGCCCCCGAGCACGACGCGGTCCAGGTCCAGCCGGTCGAGCAGGGCGACGACGTCCCGCGCGGCGTCTTCGAGGCTCGGCTCGCGATCGGTCTCCGGCAGCGGCGAGCGGCCGAGCCCGCGCTGGTCCGGGGTGATCACCCGAAGGTGTGAAGCGAGGGGCGCGCGCACTGCGTTCCACATGCGGGAATCCAGGGGGAAGGCGTGGAGGAGGACCAGCGGCAGTTCGGTCATGCGCGCCATTTTGTCGGACCCCCTCGCTAGCTTCGCCGATGTGTTCACCGACATCGAAACCGACCGGCTCCGGCTGCGTCCGCTCCACGAGGCGGACAGGCAGGCGATGGTCGACATCCACACGGACCCGCGCACCAACCGCTTCCACCCCGACCCACCCGACGTGCCACGAGCGTCGGCGATG
Source organism: Amycolatopsis sp. NPDC003731 (assembly GCF_053586895.1). Lineage (NCBI taxonomy): Bacteria > Bacillati > Actinomycetota > Actinomycetes > Pseudonocardiales > Pseudonocardiaceae > Amycolatopsis > Amycolatopsis sp. NPDC003731. The sequence goes on from NZ_JBSFNC010000266.1 coordinate 3,825, forward strand.
TTCTCGGAGTGGCTGGCGCACTGGTCGGAGCACGGCTTCGGCTACCCGGCAGTCCTCGAGCGCGGCGGAACGGAGGTCTTGGGCATGTGCGGCGTGCGGTTGCGCGAGTTCCACGGCGAAAAGGTCCTCAACCTCGGCTACCGCTTCCGCCCGTCGGCGTGGGGCAAGGGTTACGCGGTGGAGGCGGGCCAGGCGGTCTTGGCGTGGTGCGCCCGCGAGCTGCCGTCCGTGCCGGTGCTGGCGAGCGTGAGCACCGCGAACAAGCCCTCGCTCAGGGTGGCCGAGCGCCTGGGCTTCACGGAGTACACGGAGGAGGTGTACGAGGGCGCGATGTCGAGGCACTACCGGCGCTGACCCCGCCGTCGTTGTTTGACAACTCCAGAGTGAATCCGGCCGCCCACCTCACCAGCGGCGGGACGGCCGCCGCCGGGCCCGAGCTTCCCAGCAGGCCCGGTGCCAGTGCCGCCGGTCGGCGACCGACCCGGTCTCGTCGGCGGGCCAGACGACGAGGTGCGGCGTCCCCGGCCGGATCTCGTGGTCGCACCCGGGGCAGCGGTAGACCTTCGTGGCCTGGCTCCCGGGCACGGTCCGCACGAGCCAGTCCCCGTCCACCCCGGACTCGGCCCGCGCCCACCCGGTGGCGGCCCCGAGGTCACGCTCGGGCGGCCCGCCCTCCGAACGGCGGCCGGGGCGGTTGCGTCGTGGCACGCCCAAACGGTAACCGCCACCCACCCGACCCAACCCCCCAGGCACACGAGTCGACCCCCCAATCACACGTGCTGACCCTCCAATCACGCGAGATGACCCTCCAGACACACATGATGCCCGCCCAAGCACCGCCGAGCCCGCCCGCGTGTCGTCCACCCAGGTACGCGTGTCGTCCATCCAGGTGCGCGTGTCGTCCGCCCGGGTACGGCCTACCCCTGGGCCAACGCCAGCGGCACCAGCTGTTCGGCGCTGGTGAGCGACCCGTGCTGCCCGACCAGCGACGTCTCGACGGCCTCCGCGAGCCCCCGCACCATCCCGAACCGGTCCCGGGCCGCGGCCACCACGTCGCCGATCCGCGGCAGCACCCGGTCGCTCACCGTGTGCCCGAACCAGCCCTCCGCGACGGCCTCTTCGCGCGAGCGCACCCAGGCCCGCTCGCCCAGCACCTCCCGCCAGGCCGCGAGGACGTCGGCGGCCGCCCCCGGCTCGGTGTAGACGTGCCGGGCCCGGACCTCGCCCCCGAACGTCCGGACGCCGGCCAGCAGTTCCGGGACGTCTTCGAGGTCGAGCTTGTCCTCGACGGTCACCATCCCGTGGTCGGCCACCACCGCGAGCAGCGCACCGGGCGGCAGACCGTCCACAAGGGACTCGACGAGCCGGTCGATCTGCCGCAGCTGCATCCGCCAGGCGGTCGAACCGGGGCCGTAGACGTGCCCCAGCAGGTCGAGTTCGCTGTGGTAGGCGTAGCAGAACGCGCGCCCGCCGAGCACCGACAACGTCCGCGCGGCGAGGTCGCCCAGCGCGTGGACCCCGGCGTACTGCGCGCCGCTCTGGGTGGCCAGGGTCAACGCCGTGTCGCGGAACTTGGCCGACGACACCACGGCCGCTTCGATGCCCGCCGCGGCGGCGCGCTCGAACGTCGTCGGCAGCGGCTGCACCTCGCGGGGCGGGAGGGCGCCCCGCAGGTCGCTGCCGTCTTCGTGGCTGCACCAGCGCAACGCGTTGAGCACGCCGGTGCCCGGCATTTCGAAGGTGTAGCCGACCATCCCGTGCTCGCCCGAGGCGAGCCCGGTGCCGATCGCGGCCACCCCGGCGGCCGTCGTCGACGGGAAGCCCACGCGCAGCGATTCGCGGGCGAGTTCGGTCAGCACCGGGGCGTCCGCCGCGTGCTCGGCGAGCAGCTCCCAGCCGAGCCCGTCGACGAGCAGCACGCCGGCGCTGCGGGCCTCCGGCAACGCCAGTGCGTTCCCGCAACCGGGCACCCCGAGCGCGGCGAGCAGGGACGGGACGACTTGGCCGAGGTGCGGGACGTCGGCGAGCGAGGGCGGCTGCACGCGCCCAGCTTCCCATCCCCGGGCCCCTCCGGCGATAATCGCGGCATGCCGACCTACGCCTACCGCTGCCGCGAGTGCACCGAGACGTTCGAGCTCCTGCGCCCGATGAGCGAATCCGGCGCGCCGGCGACCTGCCCGGAGGGCCACGCCGACACCGTCAAGCTGCTCACCACGGTCGCCCTCACCGGGGCCGCGAGCGGTCCCGCGGCCCCGGCCGGCGGTGGCGGTGGCTGCTGTGGTGGCGGCTGCTGCGGCTAGGGCCTGTTTCAATGGCGTAGCCACTCGTTGATCGCGGCGATGTGAACGGTTGCCTCGTAGCGGACTGCGAGTTTGTCGAACCGTGTGGCCACGGCGCGGTTGCGCTTGAGCCGGTTGATCCCGCACTCCACAGCGTGCCG
>NZ_JBSFNC010000267.1:0-3962 GCF_053586895.1 Amycolatopsis sp. NPDC003731
TACCCGCCCGGCACTCCGCCGGCGCGGCACCGCTCTGTTGACTGCACCAAGTCTGAGACCGGAATGATCTTCGGTCGTGAGCGAGAGGCTTGGTGGGTTGGACGGGGTACGGCGGCAGTTGATGGAGGGGCGGATCGGCCTTGAGCAGGTCGGCGAGGTCCGTCCGGCGGATGGACGATTCCCGCCGTTCGTGGTGATCGGCGGGGACGGTGAGGAGATCGTGCCGGTCACGCAGTACTTGCGGAGCCTGGCGCTGAGCGACATGAGCCCGTTGACGAGCCGCAGCTACGGGCATGACCTGCTGCGCTGGTTTCGGGTGTTGTGGGCGCTGCAGGTCGACTGGCAACAGGCGACGGAGTCCGAGGCGGACGTGCTGGTCGGGTGGATGAAGTCGGCGCCGAACCCGCAGCGCCGACGGACTCGTCCGAGCGCGGACATTCCCGGGGGCGTCAACGTCCGGACGGGCAAGCCGGTACTGGCCAGCGGCTACGCGCGGTCGACGATCAACCACAACCTGACCGTGGTGTTCAAGTTCTACGAGTTCCACATCCACTGGGGCCGGGGCCCGGTGGTCAATCCGATCCCGTCCAGCCGGGAGCGCCGCGCCGCGCTTGCACACCGGAGCCCGATCGACGCGCCGGCGCACGCCCGCCGGGCCCGGCTGCGCCAGCGCGCGGTTCAACGGGTCCCCCGCGCGATCCCGGACGCGCTCTGGGACGAGCTGTTCGACGCGATGACCTGCGACCGGGACCGGACGCTTCTGCTGATGTTCGTCTCCAGCGCAGCGCGATCCGCGGAGCTGCTGGGCGTCTGTCGCGAGGACATCGACTGGGCCGGCCAGCGCTTCTACGTCACCTCGAAGGGAACCCGGCTACGAGAAGCGGTCCCGACGTCGGCGGAGGCGTTGCGGATGCTGGCCCGCTACCTGTCCACCGAGGACGGTTGCGCACCGGGCGAGGTGATCTGGCGGACCCGCCGCGGGTTGTCCCGGCCGCTGTCCTACTGGGCGATGCGCCGGATCCTGCAGCGCGCGAACGACAAGCTGGGCACGAACTGGACCTGGCACGACATGCGGCACACCGCTGCGACCCGGATGGTCAACGACCCGGCGCTCGAGCTGCACGAGGTCCAGGTCATCCTGCGGCACGCGAACATCGCCACGACAGGGATCTACACCACGGTCACTGTCGAGGACCTCCACGACCGGCTGCAGGAGCACTACGCCCGGCCGCGTCCGGAGCGCACCTTCACCACCGGCTACGCGGCCGAAGACATCGCGGTGGTGTTCGGTGGCTGACGTCTACACCATGCGCAACCGACGAACCCCGGTGCAGCAGGACAACGACCTGCGCCGATCTCGGTTCGCGCTGACCACGGTCGATGCCGCTCCGGCCACACCGACCACACCGCCGCGGCCGTTCGGTGACCTGGCCCAAGCCACAGTGGACGACCTGGTCGTCCTGGCCGGAGATCACGTCGGCTCGCAGGCGGTCTCACCGCGGACCAAGCGCCGAAGCGGGACGAGGAGGTTGCTCGCATACCTGGCGAGCTTCCCCGGTCTGACCTGGCAGGAACGATGGGAAGCCAGCGGCCTCGACACCGGATCTCAGCCGGTCACTAGCCTGGTCGAGCGAACCGATCATGGGAACAACCTGGTCCACGCGTTGAAGGCGATGATCTGCTTGCGCGTGATCCGCCCGTCGCTGCCGGCGTTCCGGTTGCACAAGTTCAGCGAGTGGCCGCACGTCTTCCGCCAGGTCCAGAACGACCCGTTGTTGGACAAGTTCTTCGCGTTCGTCGACACGATGTCCACACCCGAGCGGCACCGCTACCGCGCTCTGTTCGACGTCACCACCATCCTGGCGACCCAGGGCATCACCATGGCCGACTTGAGCTCGTCCGCGCTGCTGTTCTACTCCTTGGAATGCCGGCGCCTCGGGCTGGTCGTGAACGCGAAGAAGGACGGCAGCCGGCTCGCCGGGTTGCTGGCCTGGGACGCCCTGCACGCCATGGGCCACTTCCCGCCGGGCACCCCGCCGACGCTGCGGTCCAACATCTACAAGGGACAGCTCACGGCCGAGGAAATGGTCGACCGCTATGAGCTGCGCAACGCCGGCATCCGGCAGCTGATCATCGACTACATCGTCCGCCGGGAGGGCGACTCCGACTACTCGACCCGGGAAAACCTGGTCATGACCTTGGCCAGCCGGTTCTGGAGCCGGATCGAGCAGCTCGCACCCGACCAAGCGGACCTGCGCATCGCGCCGGAGCTCTACGACCAGTGGCGCGAGGCGATCCGCTACCGCAAGGACGGCGGCCTGCTGCGCGACCCCGAAGGCTCCGTCCTGCTCCCGGTCCGAGCGTTCTACCTGGACCTGCAGGGTTGGGCCCTGGCCGAGCCGGAACGCTGGGCGAAGTGGGTCGCACCTTGCCCAATTCCGCCCACCGACCTGCGCGGCTTCGGCACCCGGCGCCGCCGGGTCAACGAGCGCATGGCCGACCGCATCCGCGAACGGCAGCCCCTGCTGCCGGACCTCGTCGAGCACGTCGAGCGCACTTACGCCGAGGTCAGAGACCTGCTCGTGGCCGCGCGCGAGGTCGCGCTCGGGGAGCAGTTCAGCCACCACGGGGTCACGTTCGAGCGGATGAACACCTCCTACGACCAGGCCCACCACGGCGACGCGCATCAGCCCGCAGTCCGCGTCCGGAACTCGGTCACCGGCGAGGTCCGCTCGCTGGTCATGGAGGAGGAGACGGCCTTCTGGAACTGGGCCGGGCTCGGCGTCCTGCGATTGACCGGCGTTCGGGCCGAGGAGCTGGTCGAGCTGACGCACACCAGCGTCCGGCAGTATCAGCGCCCGAACGGCGAGATGATCGCGTTGCTGGTCATCGCGCCGTCGAAGGCTGACCGCGAACGCGTGATCCCGATGTCGCCGGAGCTGTTCCACGTCATCGCCGCGATCCTGCGCCGCCACCTGGTCCACGGGCCAGTCCCGGTCGTTCCCCGCTACGACGGGCACGAACGGATCTGGACGCAGCCGATGCCCTACCTCTTCCAGCGGCAGATCGGGGGGGTCCGACGCGTCATCAGCACCGGCACCGTCCTCAACAACCTCCGCAAGCAGTGCCAGCTGCTCGGCGAGACAAACCCCGCCTTCCGGGATCTCAGCTTCACCCCACACGACTTCCGCAGGCTCTTTGCCACCGAGCTGATGAACAACGGCCTACCGATCCACATCGGAGCTGCACTGCTCGGCCACCTCAACCTCCAGACGACCCGCGGCTACGTCGCAGTCTTCGAAGAAGACGTCGTCCGGCACTACCAGGACTTCCTGGCTCGTCGCCGCGACGTCCGGCCCGACGGCGAATACCGGCCGACCACCGCCGAGGAGTGGGGTGAGTTCGAGGAGCACTTCGACAAGCGCAAGGTCGAACTCGGCTCTTGCGCCCGCCCCTACGGCAGCCCCTGCGCCCACGAGCACGCCTGCATCCGCTGCCCCATGCTTCACGTCAACCCGAAGATGCTCTTCCGGCTCGACGAGCTCGAAACCGACCTCGAGCACCGGAAGCAGCAAGCGAGCAAGGAAGGCTGGCTCGGCGAGATCGAGGGGCTCGACCTCACTCTCCGGCTGCTGCGGGAGAAGCGCAGCGAGGCAGAACGAGTGACCTCCATCACAAGTCCGGTCAATCTCGGGTTCCCGACGGTCCGTCACGGGTGAGCACGACGCATCACAGGGGCCAGGCTGAGGCTCGCTCGCCCTACGCGAGTCTCAGCCTGGCCCCTTAGCGGAAGAGCCTCTGGCGACAGCATGCACGCGGTTAATTCCTTAGAGGTGACAGAGGTTTGACACCCTGCGCCTGATCGCATGACCTCCCTCAAGTGAGGCGCCCCCTAATGGTCAACCACCTAATCAATCGAACCTTTTTAGTATGAATACCATCATCAAGTCCCTACTTCCTAC
>NZ_JBSFNC010000267.1:4061-6239 GCF_053586895.1 Amycolatopsis sp. NPDC003731
TTGCGGATATTCCTCGTGGATCAATGGGTCGAAATGTCAATTCTTCAACCGGACGACCGTACTGTTTGACGTCCCAGCGATGCGGCTTTGCTCAACTGTGTCCATCGAAAGTCGTGCGCAAAAGGTTTCAACTCGTTGCGTTCCGTTTCAATGTGTTCCACCTTGTTTCATTTTCGCCAAGCAACTTGCCGGAGACCCGTCGGCGGCGCTTCAGTCATGGGGCCACCACAGGAGCTGCCACTCCCTGGTCGGAATGAAATCTACGATATCCGCCGACAATTACGAAATCGGAATGACAAGCCGGGCTGAGAGCGAGGAGGGATCGACATGCTGGCAATCACACACGGGTGCTACCTGGTGTTGCTGCCACTAGGCGTGATGTCCCCCTTCTGCGGTCTATCGTCCCCGCTGCCGGCAGGTGTCCCTCGTCGGACACGCAGGTCAACACTCCGACCAGCGAGAACAGTCTCAGCAGGGGCGCTTCCAGGCAGACCTTCCAGAAGGCGAGCGGGAGTCGTTTGCCCAGCTAGAGGCCATCCAGCGGCCTCGTCATCCCATAGCGGCACCACTCCCAGCTTCCAACGTCACAGCAGTGAGGCCAGTCCCACGACTGGCGTCCACGATTCACCCACTGGCACGGGGCAGCGCTTGCTGGCGCGCCCGACCAACATGCCCGTCGGGGCGCGAGCCTGCAGCGTTTCCGCTGTTCAGACGCCTGTCCGCTGCCCCTGACAACCCCGCCCTCGAGCCAAAGTCTGCGAGACTTTGCCTTGGGCATACGCGCGAGTAGTGTTGATATGCGCCTACGTGCGCCTGCGAGTCAGTCAAGCTGCGCGCAGCTAACCACATAGTCTCCCGTGCTCGTCTCTCTGTTGGCCCAGGTGGCGGCATCGGGATTAAGAAGGCCCCTCGGCGCCAAACGAGGGGCCTTCGCTATTTGCGGACCACAATCCTAATTGCGCTCGATAATTGGGTATTTCATTACTTGCCGCCAACGATTCACCCTTTGACTTCTTAGGTTACTCTCAGGTTTTAGACGTTTGCGCATGCACACAAATCGTTACCCATTGAAAGCACTTCGCCGGTGGTGATCTCTGGACCCAGGGTGTTTGACGGCGCGCCCATCGCGATGGGAGAATCCAGCCGAGATCTCCGCGTTGGCGCGCGAGAGGTCCCCTCCCTGAAACGATCACGGGAGGCGCTACACCCTTCTGGCGAAGTCCGCCACCTGGGCCAACGAGAGCATTAGGAGGTGAGGGCATGCTCACCAAATTTCTCAGCGCTTTGCTCGTTCTTCTGTTCGACCTCGCGTTCATCTGGGAAGGGTTGTCGTTCGGCTACGGCTTGGACGTCACCCTGGCCGCCGGTTTCACCGCCGGCGTCCTGGCCGCCGAAGTCGTCCGCCGGATCATCGGCGGCGACGGCGGCGGTCCGTCGATCAACGACGGGCCGCAGCACCCGGTCCTGAGCTGAACCGAGCGGTGATCGGGTGGCGCCCCTTCGCGGGCGTCACCCGGTCCCACCTCTTCATAGAGGAGCGAACATCGTGCTTACCAATCAGATCGCCGAGCCCAGGACCGTCGTGGACGAACTCATCGAGTTCGCGACCGATCTTCGATGGGCCCGCCGCCTCGCTGGCGACCCCTCCTACCGCACGCTCATGCGTCAGATCTCATGGTCACCCGCGTCGATCACCCGGAACCTGAGCGGCACCAAGCTTCCCACATGGGATTTCGTCGAGCGGTTCCTCTCGGCCTGCAAGGTGGACGACCAGGACATCGCGTTCAACTGGAAACCCCGGTGGGTCGCGATAGCGGACATGATCACCCCGATCACCATGGAGAAGGCGTCGAACCGCACCGCAGCCAAGGCGCGGCAGATCGCCGGGCCCGTTCCTTCCGGGACCTCCTGCGAGACCTGCGGCGCCTGGGTCGTGGACCTCGCGAAGCACAACAGCTGGCACGAGAGCCTCACAGCGGAGCGGAAGCCTCCGCGGTCTCTCGTTCGACGACTCGCAGGCTGAACACTTCCACACCGAACACAGGACAGGGCCCCTGCCGGCACGACCGAGCAGGGGCCCTTCCTTACTTTCTGACACTTGACCAACTCCGCCATGATGCCCACAAACGGCCGCTCGACGCGGCGTGTCGCGTTGCTTAGTGCAGAGAAGCTTCCTCG
>NZ_JBSFNC010000268.1:0-6139 GCF_053586895.1 Amycolatopsis sp. NPDC003731
GGGCGGCGGCGCGGTCTTGGCCATCGCGGCGAAGTTCCCGAAGACCAAGCGGCTGACCGTGAGTCACGCGTTCCCCGGCACCGGCGCCGGCGCGCCCAGCTGGGCCGCTTTGGGACGGCCGGTCTCCGGATGTGCCCAGGCCGGCACCGGAACGATCCGGTTTTGTCGGGGGTGCGGGCTACGCTGAGCAAGAGTCCGATCCGGGAGAGTGATGATGCAAGAGTTCTTCTCGCCGCTGGCGTTCGACTTCCTGTGGGAGTCGGCGCAGGTCGGCGAGCTGCCGTACCCGCTGATCATCCGGTCGCACGGCGCGACCGAGGATGAGCGCGTGTCGCTGCGTCACCGCATCGACGTCGAGCTGAAGGCGCGCGGCATCCGCGAACCGCGCGGCCGGCTCGCCCCGCCGATCGAGGACGCCCTGCACCTGCTGGCCTTCGCCCCGCTGACCATCGACGCGCTGCACATCCCGCAGTTCGAAGCCCCGACGGTCGGCGTCCTCGCGGCGGCCGACGAGACCAAGGGCGTGCTCGCGGTCCAGGACGCGGACGGGATTTGGCTGCGGGACGTCCCGCCGGACGGCCTGGTCTCCGCCGTCGTCGGGATCCTGCCCGCCGGGCCGCGCGGCAGCGAGGCGTCGGTCACACTCCCGCTGGACGACGCCCTGCGCACGGCCCCGATCCGGGTGCCGGCGTCGCTGCCGGCGTCGGGTGAGGAACGCGGCAAGGCGCGCCGGACCCCGCTGAGCGAACGCGTCACGGCGGACCCGCGCGAGGCCTACGGCCGCATCGCCGGGCAGCCCCGGCAGCGCGGCGGTCAGCTGGCAGCGAACAGCCGTTCGCAGGTCGGAGCCAAGCAACGGTCCCGCGTGCTGGCCTGGTTCGACACCGCGACCGGCCGGTACCTGAGCCTCTCCCGCGCAGGTACGGACGGTCGCGAGTGGGTCACCGTGGCGCCCGCGGACCCGGCCACCCTGCGCACCCGGCTGGGCGAGATGGTGAGCAGTGTGTCCGACGGCACGCGCTAGCGTGAACGGGTGTGGGTGCCGTCGGGAACCTCGGCGCGGTATCGCCCGTTGACCTGCGAGAGGCTCACAGGGGATGAACGCGGCAGCGGACGGTACCCTGATGAGCAGGTGTCCAGGCACCAGTGGTTGTCAAGATCGTGATGGCGGGTATCACAGGAGCCGCCCAACCAGGGAGGGTCGAGGCCACCAGGGCCGAGTCGTATGAACCGGAAGAGCGTGCTCAGGAACCCACTGCTGTGGATCGTCGCGGGGTTGCTGGCGTTGTTCGCGTACAACACGATCTTCGACAGTGATCGTGGGTACACCCAGGCACCCATCTCGGTGGCGAACTCCCAGATCACCTCGAACAACGTCAAGGAAGCCAGCCTCGAGGACAAGGAACAGCAGCTCAAGCTGCTGCTGGCCAAGCCCATCGACGTCGACGGCCAGCAGGTCACCCAGATCATTTCGCAGTACCCGGCGGACGCCACCCGCCCGATCTACGACTCGTTGATCGCGGCGAAGGCGGGCGGCCAGCCGATCAAGTTCACCACCAAGGTGACCCAACAGGGCGTGCTGACGCAGATCCTCATCTTCGCCATCCCGCTCGCCCTCGTGCTGGGCCTGCTGATGTGGATGATGAACAACGCCCAGGGCGGCGGCAACCGCGTCCTCAACTTCGGCAAGTCCAAGGCCAAGCAGCTGAACAAGGACATGCCCAAGACGACCTTCGGGGACGTCGCGGGTGCCGACGAGGCCGTCGAAGAGCTGTACGAGATCAAGGACTTCCTGCAGAACCCGGCGCGCTACCAGGCGCTCGGCGCGAAGATCCCGAAGGGCGTCCTGCTCTACGGGCCGCCGGGTACCGGCAAGACGCTGCTCGCGCGGGCCGTGGCCGGCGAGGCGGGCGTGCCGTTCTACACGATCTCCGGCTCGGACTTCGTCGAGATGTTCGTCGGTGTCGGTGCTTCGCGTGTCCGTGACCTGTTCGAACAGGCCAAGCAGAACGCGCCCTGCATCATCTTCGTCGACGAGATCGACGCGGTCGGCCGCCAGCGCGGCGCCGGCCTCGGCGGCGGGCACGACGAGCGCGAGCAGACCCTGAACCAGCTGCTCGTCGAGATGGACGGCTTCGACGCCCGCGGCGGCATCATCCTGATCGCGGCCACCAACCGGCCGGACATCCTCGACCCGGCACTGCTGCGCCCGGGCCGGTTCGACCGGCAGATCCCGGTGTCCGCGCCCGACCTGCGCGGCCGCAAGGCGATCCTCGAGGTGCACGCCAAGGGCAAGCCGATCGCCCAGGGCACCGACCTGACCAGCCTGGCCAAGCGCACCGTCGGCATGTCCGGCGCCGACCTGGCGAACGTCCTCAACGAGGCCGCGCTGCTCACCGCCCGCCAGAACGGGCACGTGATCACCGACGCGGCGCTCGAGGAGTCGGTCGACCGCGTCGTCGGCGGCCCCGCGCGCAAGAGCCGGATCATCTCCGAGAAGGAGAAGAAGATCACGGCCTACCACGAGGGCGGGCACGCGCTCGCCGCGTGGGCGATGCCGGACATCGAGCCGGTCTACAAGCTGACCATCCTGCCGCGCGGCCGCACGGGCGGGCACGCACTGCTCGTGCCCGAGGACGACAAGGACCTGATGACCCGCTCCGAGATGATCGGGCGGCTGGTCTTCGCGATGGGTGGCCGCACGGCCGAAGAGCTCGTCTTCCACGAGCCCACCACCGGCGCGTCGTCGGACATCGAGCAGGCGACCAAGATCGCCCGCGCGATGGTCACCGAGTACGGCATGAGCGCCCGGCTCGGCGCGGTCAAGTACGGCCAGGAGCAGGGCGACCCGTTCCTCGGCCGTTCGGCGGGCCGCCAGGCGGACTACTCGCTCGAGGTGGCGCACGAGATCGACGAGGAGGTGCGCAAGCTCATCGAGACGGCGCACACCGAGGCGTGGCACGTGCTCAACACCTACCGCGACGTGCTCGACGAGCTGGTCATCGAGCTCCTCGAGAAGGAGACGCTGACCCGCAAGGACCTGGAGCGGATCTTCGCGACGGTCGAGAAGCGCCCGCACATCACCGTGTTCAACGAGTTCGGTGAGCGGACGCCGTCGGACAAGCCGCCGATCAAGACCCCGGGCGAGCTGGCGATGGAGCGCGGCGAGCCGTGGCCGCCGCCGGAGAAGGAGAAGCCGGTCCTGAAGCCGGAGCCGACCCCGGTCGGCACCGCCCCGGGCGCGGGCGAGCTGCCGGGCGGTCCGCCGTACCCGTCGCCGTCGCCGGTCGACCCGAACGCCAACCCGTACGCCCCGCCGCAGCCGGGCGCCTACCCGAACGGCGGCCGTCCCTACGGCGGCCCGAACGGTGGCCCCAACGGCACGGCCCACTGGCCGCAGGCCTACGGCGGCGGCCAGCCGTCCGGCCAGAGCGGCCCGCCCAACTACGGTGCCCCTCCGGGCTGGACCCCGGCGACCTCGCCGGGCGGCCAGCCGGGCCAGTCGTGGCGGCCCGGTGGTGAAGAACGCCCTCGTGAGCACGGCTGGTTCGCCGACCAAGCCGGCAACCAGCAGAGCGAGGGGGAGCGTCGTGACGTGGATGGACCCGAAAAGCCCCAGTGACGCCGACCGCCCGGTCTTCGACCACGACCGGGCGGAGAAGGCGATCCGGGAGCTCTTGCTGGCCTGCGGTGAAGACCCGGAGCGGGACGGTCTGAAGGACACCCCCGCCCGGGTCGCCCGCGCGTACCGCGAGATGTTCGCGGGCCTCTACACCGAGCCGGACTCGGTCCTGGACAAGACGTTCGACGAGTCCCACGAAGAGCTGGTGCTGGTCACGGACATCCCGATGTTCAGCCAGTGCGAACACCACCTGGTGCCCTTCCACGGCGTCGCGCACGTCGGGTACATCCCGAACGCCGCCGGGAAGGTCACCGGGCTGTCCAAGCTGGCCCGGCTCGTCGACCTTTACGCCAAGCGCCCCCAGGTCCAGGAGCGCCTGACGTCCCAGGTCGCCGACGCCCTCGTCCGCAAGCTCGAGCCCCGCGGCGTGATCGTCGTCATCGAGGCCGAGCACCTCTGCATGGCCATGCGCGGCATCCGGAAGCCCGGTGCCCGCACCACCACCTCCGCCGTGCGCGGGCAGCTGAAGACGTCACCGTCGTCGCGGGCGGAGGCGCTCGATCTCATCAAGGCGCGCCGGTGAGCGTGGGGCTTCCCGCGCCCGGCCGGTGCGTGGTGATGGGCGTGCTGAACGTGACGCCCGATTCCTTTTCGGACGGTGGCCGTTACCTCGGGCTCGACCAGGCGCTGGAGCACGCCCGCGAGATGTGGGCGCGCGGGGCCGACCTGATCGACGTCGGGGGCGAATCGACGCGGCCGGGAGCGTCCCGGGTGGACGCCGCCACCGAGCTGCAGCGCGTCCTGCCGGTGATCAAGACGCTCGCCGCCGAAGGGGTGGCGCTGTCGGTGGACACCACGCGGGCCGCCGTGGCCGCCGCGGCGCTCGAAGCCGGCGCGCACGTCGTCAACGACGTCTCGGGCGGGCTGGCCGATCCGGACATGGCGCGCGTCGCGGCTGACGCCGGGGTGCCGTGGGTGCTGATGCACTGGCGCGGGCACAGCAAGGACATGCAGGCGCTCGCCGAGTACGAGGACGTCGTGGCCGACGTGCGCGCCGAGTTGCTGTCCAGAGTGGACGCGGCGCTCGCGGCCGGCGTCGCCGAGAGCGCGATCGTGCTGGACCCCGGGCTGGGTTTCGCGAAGAACGCCGAGCACGACTGGGCGTTGCTGCGTGGTTTGGACTCGTTGCTGTCGCTGGGTTTCCCGGTGCTCGTGGGCGCCTCGCGCAAGAGGTTCCTCGGCCGCCTGCTGTCCGAAAAGGACGGAACACCGCGTCCGCCGGACGGCCGGGAGGACGCCACCGCGGCGATCTCCGCGCTCGCCGCGGCGGCCGGTGCGTGGGGCGTGCGTGTGCACGAGGTCGGGGCTTCGCTGGACGCGGTCGCGGTGGCCGCCGCTTGGAGGACGGATGGCTGACCGGATCACGCTGACCGGTTTGCGCGTGTTCGGGCGCCACGGCGTGTTCGAGCACGAGAAGCGGGACGGCCAGGAGTTCGTCGTCGACATCACGGTGTGGCTGGACCTCGGGCCGGCCGCGGCGTCGGACGACCTGACGAAGACCCTGCACTACGGCGAGCTGGCCGAGCTGGCGGCGGGGATCGTCGCGGGCGAGCCGTACGACCTGATCGAGAGCGTCGCGGGCAAGATCGCCGACGAAGTGATGCGCGACGAGCGCCTGGGCGCGGTCGAGGTGACGGTCCACAAGCCGTCGGCGCCGATCCCGCTGACGTTCGACGACGTGGCCGTCACGGTCCGGCGCGACCGGTGAGCCGCGCGGTCCTGTCCCTCGGCTCCAACCTGGGCGACCGGCTGGGCTTCCTGAACCTGGCGCTCGACGCCGTCCGGCCGGCGCTGGTCGCGGTGTCGAGCGTGTACGAGACGAAGGCGTGGGGAGTGGAGGACCAGCCGGACTTCCTCAACGCGGTCTGCGTGGTCGACGACCCGGCCCGCGACCACTGGGCCTGGCTCCGGACGGGCCAGGAGGCCGAGCAGGCGGCGGGCCGGGTCCGCGAGCTGCGCTGGGGCCCCCGGACCCTGGACGTCGACGTGGTCACAGTGGACGGCGTGATGTCGGAGGACCCGGAGCTGCTCCTGCCCCACCCGGGAACCCCGGACCGCGCGAGCGTGCTGGTGCCGTGGGTGGAGATCGAGCCGGACGCGGTGCTGCCGGGCCACGGCCCGATCGCAGCGTTGCTCGCCGCTCGGCCGGCGGATGAAGTGGCCACGGTGCGCCGCACGGATCTCGCGCTGCGCTGACTTTCCCTGTGGACAACTTCGTGGGGCTGTGGACAACTTTGGTTCGGTTGTCTGGGATTGTCGGTGCTCGCGAGTAGCGTTGAAACCGGGGGCTTTGCCCGGAGGTGTAGCTGGCTTGGGTGGGTGCGAGGTCGCTTTGTTCGGTGCCCACCACCCCGAAGCCGCGATTGTCACTACGGCCGGTGGTACCGCGTCAAGGTCGAACGTGCCGGGCTCCGGGGCGTGCGCGTTCCACGCCACGTACGTCTCGATGGTGTTGAG